>JBDUBS010000220.1:0-2861 GCA_040003875.1 Acidimicrobiia bacterium
GCCGGGGCGGTGGTGATGGAGCCAGTACTCGGCGAGGGCGGCTACTTGCCCGCACCGGCCGAGTTCGTCCAGGGCATCAAGGTGCGGTGCGCAGCCCACGGGATCCTCTACGTCGCCGACGAGGTCCAGTCGGGGTTCGGTCGGACGGGGACGATGTTCGCGATCGACGCCCTCGGTGTGGTCCCCGACATCGTCGTGATGGCCAAGGGCATCGCGTCCGGGTTCCCGATCTCGGCGATCGGCGCGTCGAGCGAGATCATGGGCCGCTGGCCGACCGGTGCCCACGGTGGTACCTACGGCGGCAACCCGATCGGCTGCGCGGCGGCGCTGGCCACCATCGAGGTGTTGACCGCGCCGGGCTTCATGGACAACGTGGTGGCGCGCGGTGAGCAGCTCCGCGCCGGGCTTCGGGCCCTAGCCGCGGATCACCCCGTGATGGTCGACGTCCGCGGCCCCGGCCTCATGATCGGGTGTGAGCTGGCGACCGACGGAGTCCCCGCCCCAGCACTCGTGGCCGCGATCGCAGAGCACTGTCGCGACGAGGGTCACCTGCTGCTCATGAACGCGGGCACCGCCGGCAATGTCCTGCGCTGGATGCCGCCGCTCGTGGTCACCGAGGCCGAGATCGACCAGGCTCTGGCGGCCTTCTCCGCCGCCCTCACCGCCACCGCCTGACCCCTTCCCCCCGCCTTCTGCAGCGCTTGTCAGTTCGAGGACGCTCAGCGTCCTCAAAGTGACAAACGCTCACCTCACTCGTCAGCGCTTGTCAGTTCGGGGACGCGTGCCGTCCTCGAAGTGACAAACGCTTGCGGGTCGAGCGGTCGTGGGTGATCTGCTCGACCACCTTGAGCGCGGGGATGCCGGTCACGCCACCGCCACCATGGGTCGCGCTCGACGCCTGATACAGGTCACGGATCGGCGTGCGGTAGTCGGAGTACCCCGGTGCCGGGCGCATGTGGAACAGCTGCGCGGGTGAGAGTTCGCCGTGGAAGATGTTGCCGCCGATGAGTCCGTAGGTGTGTTCCATGGTGTGGGGGCCGATCACCTGACGGTGCAGGATCGAATCGGTGAAACCGGGCGCGACCGTTTCCATCTGGGCGATCACTCGGTCGGCGTAAGAGTCGAGCTCGTCGGTGTGCGGGTCGGCCGAATACTGGTGGGGCACCCATTGCGTGAACATCGACATCACGTGCTGGCCCTCGGGTGCGAGCGTGCGGTCGAACACCGACGGGATGCAGATGTCGGCGAACGGCGCCGCGGCGGGCCGACCCGCGACCGCGTCCTGGAAGGCGTTCTCCACGTGGTCGAGACTCGGCGCGAGCACGATCGTGCCGCCGTGCACGTCGGGATCAAACCCGGGCGCGGCACGGAACTCGGGAAGCCGGTCGAGCGCGAGGTTGACCTTGACGGTTCCGCTGCGTGTCTTCCACGCGCGCAGGTCGGTGACGAAATCGTCCGGGAGATCGCGGGCGTCGATCTGGCGGAGGAATGTGATCTGCGGATGGGTGGTCGCGATCACGTGGTCGGCCCGGATTTCTTCGCCGGATTCGAGGACCACCCCCGTCGCGCGGCCGTCACGGATCCGGATGTGGTCGACCGGGCACTCGGTGCGCACCGTCGCGCCGAAGCCCACTGCGGCGTCGCGCAGCGCTCTGGTCACTCCACCCATCCCGCCCTCGGGGAATCCCCAAGCGCCGAGCTTCCCGTCGCCGACGTCGCCGACCTTGTGGTGGGCCATCACGTACGCGGTGCCGGCCGAACGCGGCCCGGCCCACGTCCCGATGACGCCGCTCACCGAGAGCACCCCGCGCATGGCGTCGGACTCGAACCGGTCCTCGACGAGGTCCGCGATGCTCATCGTGAACAGCCGAGTGATGTCAGCGACGGCGCGTTGGTCCCAGCGGCGGGCGAGCCAACCGAGCTTGCCCTGGGCCAGGAGGTCTGCCGGCCGGTGGGAACCGAGGTTGGGTGGGGTCTCGGTGAGGAGCGGGCCGAGGACACCGGCGAGGCCCGCGAGCCATTCCTCCCATGCCTCGTAGGCGGCGGCGTCGCGAGTCGAGAACTCGCCGATCGCGGCGCGGCGCGCGGCCGGATCGTCGGGCAAACGCAGGGCGCGGCCGTCAGGATGAGGGGCGAAGTACGGCCCCTGCGGGTAGATCTTGTAGCCGTGCTGCTCGAGTTGCAGCTCCCGCTGAATGGTCGGCGGCATGAGGCTCACGACGTAGGAGAGCGCGGTCATCTTGAAGTCGGGGCCCCAAGGTTGCTCGGTGATCGCAGCCCCGCCGACGACATCGCGCCGTTCCAGCACCGTGACGCGCGCGCCGCGCTTGGCGAGCAGACCCGCGGCGATGAGTCCGTTGTGTCCGGCGCCGATGACCACGACGTCGAACGACCGGCTCACCATGAGCGCACGTTATCGGCCCCCAACTTCGCGCTCTACGCGCAGTCGCGACGCCAGATCCCGGAGGTCAGGGAGAGAGGAGGGCGACGAGTCGGGGAACGCGGCGTGTGGGGAGGGCGAGTTCGAGCAACGTGTCCGAGTCGAGTTCGATCGGGACGACGGTGAACGTTGCGGGGATCGCCAACCGCTCGCCTGCGTGCGGGCGGCGGCCACGGTCGACGCGGACCGCGGTCGCCGCGAACACCACGTCTGGGCCCGGCCACGCGATCCGGCGCCACCGCAGCAGCCTCATCTCGGGTCCGGCGTGACCGGCCCGGAACCTGTTGGTCAGCCCGGGCATCTCCCCGCGAACGGTACGGAGCGAGCACTCGAAGCCATGCGGTCGCGACAGGCGGAAGTACAGGTGCCGTCCGCCCATCGCGATCGCCGCCCCGGCCGCGGTCACCACGAGGACGACGAT
>JBDUBS010000385.1:0-9578 GCA_040003875.1 Acidimicrobiia bacterium
GTCCTCGTCGCGGTTGGCCGCGCCGTACCAGATGGTGATCTTGTCGCCGGCCTTCAGCGCGACGCCGCGCAACTCGGTGTCCACCATGACGGTGCGCCGGAAGTACATCACCGGACTGACGAACCGCAGCATCTCGTCCACCAGCGTGTCGAGGGTGCCAGGGACGTCGGCGAGCACCGCGGCGCGCGCCTCTGGGTGCTCCATCAGCGCGAGCATTCCGCCGCTGATGAGATTCCGGGTCGTCTCGTTCCCCGCGACCGCAAGCAGCAACACGAAGACGTTGAACTCGATATCGGAGAGCTGTTCGCCGTCGAGGTCGGCGGTGATGAGGGTGGTGACGATGTCGTCCATCGGACGCTCGCGCCGCGCGTCGGCGAGCGACTGCGCGTACATGTACAACTCCATCGACGCTTCGAGCGCTTGCTCGGGCGGACCGTCGTTGTACTCGGGGTCGGAGTTGCCGATGAGCCGGTTCGACCACTCGAAGATCTTGTGGCGGTCCTCGTACGGCACGCCGAGCAGTTCGGCGATCACGACGAGCGGGAGTTCGGCCGCAAAGTTCGGGACGAAGTCGATGACTTCCTCGCTGCCGATCTGCCGATCAACGATCAGCTTGGCCGCCTCACGGATGTGCGGCTCCATCGCCTTGATCACCTTGGGCGTGAACCCGCGGGCGACGAGGTTGCGCAACCGCGTGTGCTGGGGCGGGTCCTGGTTGAGCATCATCAGCTCGGTGCCCTCTTGCTGGTCGTCCAGCAATGCGCCGCCGCCGGCCGACGAGAACGTCTTCACGTCACGCTCGATCGCGATGACGTCGGCGTACTTCGTGGCCACCCAGAACCCCGGCGGGTACAGCTCCGAGTCGAGCCAGTAGACCGGTGCATCGCGCCGGAGCTCGTCGAAGAACTCGTGCGGAGGCCCGTCCCCGTAGGAGTTCGGGTCGTCGAGCTGCACCGGGTTGGTCACCATTGGGCGGCCTCCTCGTTCGAGTTGCGCACGGCGGCGGAGCCAGATTGGCGGCCGACGCCACGGTGGGGGAAAATAGAACGCGTTCTAGTGCTGACGTTAGCCGATCAGCTCTCCCGTAAGCGCCGAGGAGCAATCGTGTCCGAGATCCTGCCGATGACCACCCAGCACTGCACCGTCGAACAAGACGGTCACGTGGTCGTGCTCACCATGAACCGCCCCGAGGCGCGCAATGCCCTCAGCCCCGACATGCTCGTCGGACTCGCCGACGGGTTCACCTACGTGGACGAGACGCCCGAGGTGCGGGTCGCGATCCTCACCGGCGCCGGCGGGCAGTTCTCCTCCGGTGCCGACCTCAAGGCGATGAGCACGCCCTCCGAGAGCGAGCACGTCCGCAACCGCATGGCCGAGACTCCGAACCTGCACTGGAAGGCACTGCTGCGCGACTACCGGTTGTCCAAGCCACTGATCGCAGCGGTCGAGGGGTACGCCGTCGCCGGCGGAACCGAGATGCTCCAGGGCACCGACATCCGGGTCGCGGGCGAGGGTGCGATCTTCGGGGTATGGGAGGGCAAGCGCGGGCTCTTCCCGCTCGGTGGCTCCGCGGTACGGCTCCCCCGCCAGATCCCGTACACGGTCGCAATGGACATCCTGCTGTCGTCCAAGCCGGTCCCGGCGCCCGAGGCGCTGCGCATCGGGCTGATCGGTCGGATCGTGCCCGACGGCACCGCGCTCGACGCCGCCCGTGCGATCGCCGAGCAGGTGGCCGCGTGCGGACCGCTCTCGACCCAGGCGATCCTGCGCGCGTGGCGCGACACCGAATACATGACCGAGGCGGAAGCCATGCCGATCCAGGATGCGATTGGGTGGGAGGTCTTCGCCTCGGAGGACGCGCAGGAAGGTCCACGCGCGTTCGCGGAGAAGCGGCCGCCCGAGTTCAAGGGCCGCTAGTGGACGACTCCGCCGGACGGTTCGTCTCCCCGTCGCGACTGCGACTGGCCGAGGCCGCGCGCCACCTCATCGACGCCACCCTCACCATCGAGGACGCGACCGAGGAACAGCTCGGGACGGCCGCCGACATGGTCGAGGCGGCGGCGCGCCATCTCGGTCGCGAACCCCACGACGACGACCGCGGCGTCCGCCAACGGTCAGAGGACGGGCACGTCGACTACCTCTCGCGGTCGCCGCTCGTCGGCGAGGTCAGTCCGCTCGCGCCGCCGATGGTGTGGCACACCACCGCCGACGGCATCGAGTTCACCGGGCAGTTCCACGCGGCCTACGAAGGCCCGCCGGGATACGTGCACGGCGGCTGGATCGCGCTGGCCTTCGACGAGGTGCTCGGCATGACCAACATCGCGGCCGGCCATCCCGGCATGACCGGTCGGTTGACCATCCGGTACCTCAAGCCCACGCCACTGCACCGACCGGTGGAGATCCGAGGTTGGACCGAGCGCGTCGAGGGCCGGCGCATCGTCGCCTCCGCCGAGATGCACGTCGACGGCGTGCAGACTGCGGTCGCCGAGGGGCTGTTCATCACCATCGACCCGCGCCTCGCGGCCGCGTACTTCGGACGCACCACCGGAGGCGATCCGACGGCGGTCGTGACCCACGCGCCAGACTGAAGCCATGGCCGGCATCGGACTCGTCCTCGGCGCCGGCGGCCTCACGGGCCAGGCGTACCACGCAGGGGTGCTGGCCGGGATCTTCGAGTCAACCGGCTGGGACCCGCGTACCGCGTCGCTCGTCGTCGGGACCTCCGCCGGATCTGCGGTCGGCACCTACCTCCGGCTCGGCCTCTCCGCTGCCGATCTCGCCGCGTTGCTGCGCCAACAGGAACTGACCTTCGAAGGCGCGGACCTCATCGGCCGGCTCGGTCCGAGCGGCGACTGGACCCAGCCGACCCTGCGCCGGAGTTGGAGCGCGCCCCATCGCAACCTGGTCGGTCAGTTGGTACGGGCACCGTGGCGCGTCCGGCCGGAGGCGCTGCTCGGCGTCGCGATCCCGACCGGCCGGATCGACACCGAGTCGTGGACGGCGGCGCTCCGGCCGATCACCGGGAACGAGTGGCCGAGTGCTCCGTTGTGGATCTGCAGCGTGCGCATGGACGACACCCGCCGGGTGGTGTTCGGTCGCGCCGACGCGCCGCTGGTGGATGTGGCCACCGCCGTCGGCGCGAGTTCGGCGATCCCCGGCTACTTCGCCCCGGTCACGATCCACGGTCGTCGCTACGTCGACGGCGGTGTCCACAGTCCGTCCAACGCCGACGTCGTGCGCCGCGAATCCCTCGATCTCGTCATCGTGTCGTCGCCGATGTCCGCGTCACGCCACGCTCCGCACCGCGGCCCGTCCCACGCGGCGCGCAGCCACTTCCGGGCTCGGCTCGGCCAGGAGGCGCGCCGGTTGCGGCGAACGGGCAAGACCGTCGTGACGTTCCAGCCCAGTGAGGCAGACATCGCCGTGATGGGCGGCAAGGGAATGGACACCACGCGCACGGCTTCGGTGGTGGAACAGGCGCGCGAGACCACCCTGCGGCGGCTGCGCGAGCGCCCGCTGGCCGGACTCCCGACGTCGTAGCAGGAACGCGTTCTACCCCGCTAGGGTGCGCGCCATGACCGGGGCCGCACACCCAGACACCCGGTCCGAGCGCGACCAGGAGACGGCGGCCCGCCGGGCCCGGATGGTCGCGGCGGCGGTCGAGTTGGCGGTCAACGGCGGCTACGAGGCAGTGCAGATGCGCGACGTCGCGGCCCGGGCCGAGGTCGCATTGGGCACCCTCTACCGGCACTACCCGTCGAAGGACCACCTCCTGCTCGCGGCACTCGCCGAGCAGGCCGAAACCCTGCGGGAGCGGATGGCCGAGCGGCCGCCCGACGGCGTCGACGCCGCCGGCCGCACCGCCGACGTGCTCCACCGCGCCACCCGTGCGCTGGCCCGCCGGCCCGACCTGATCGCGGCGCTGGTGATCGCGCTCACGTCTCCCGAGGGTGACACCGCGCCGCACAAGCACGAGATCGAGACGATCCTGCGGGGCATCATCACCACGGCGATCGCGGGCGCCGACATCGCTGATCCCGACGGCGTCGTGCGCACGCTCGGCTACGTGTGGCTCGCGGTACTGACGGCGTGGGTCGGCGGCACCCTCGACACCGCGCAGATGGATCTCGACCTCACGACCGCGGCCCGACTCCTGCTCGGTCCGGGCGTGGAGTAGCGGTCAGCGCACCCGAGCCAGGATCTCGTCGCCGATCAGCGCCGCATTGTCGGGATCGGTCGAGTCGATCGGGCCGAGGATCACCCACTCCGCCCCGGCATCGCGGTAGCGCGCGACAGCCGTGGCCACCGTCGACGGTCCACCGACGATCGTCGACGATCCCGCGCCGAGCCGCTGCGCCTTCTCCTGCGCGGTGTCGTCGTCGCGCGCGAGCACCGCGAGGCCACCCCAGCTCATGGTGAAGTTCGGTGGATCGGGATTGAGTCGCTCGACCAGCCTCTGCACCTCGGCCGCTTCGGCGCCGAAGTGCTCGAGGTCGGCGCCCCACCGGTTCCAACCGGCGGCGCTCTCCGCCGCGATGAGTCCGACGTGCCGCGCGCGTCCGCCGACCCAAGCGGGGTAGGGCCGGGCGGAGAGCTCGCGCAGTGCGGCGCGCAGCCGCTTCACGCGGTCGAGCTCGGTGCCCATCGGGAGGCCGAAAGTTTCCATCTCGGGTCGACTCTCCTCGTCGCCGGCACCGATGCCGACGACGAGCCGCGGTCCAGCGATGCGCATGACGGTGTCGAGCGCGACGGCGAGGGTCGCCGGTGGTCGTAGCGACGCCCGGACGACGAGCGTGCCGAGGGTGATGTGCTCGGTCTCGGCCGCCAGCGCACCGAGCAACGCAGTGCACTCCAGTGCGGGACGCATCTCGCCGTCCTTCGCCAAACGGAAGAGGTGGTCGTAGACGAAGATGCCGTCGATGCCCGCCGCCTCGGCCGCCGCCGCGACGCGCAACGGCACCTCGGGATCTTCGCTGAACGACGGAAGGGTGAGGCCGATCTTCACGCGGTCGTCGCCGTGTCGAGGGCCAGGATCGCCGCGCCGATCACACCGGCGCGCTCGCCGAGGGTGGCCGGAACGATTTCCGGCGTCGGCCGGTACGTGGCGCCTTCCACGTGACCGAGGAAGTGGCGCCGGATCGGACCGAGAAACAACTCGCCGTCGTTCACCAGACCGCCGGCGATCGCGACGACGCCGGGGTCGAAGATGTTCGCGAGCCCGACGAGCCCGATGGCAACGTTGAACGAATACGCGTCGATGAGCGCGAGCGCGTCGGCGTCTCCGGCGTGACCGGCGGCCGAGACGTGCGGACCCGCGACGGCGGCGACGTCGCCACCGGCCGCCTCGAGCACGGCCGCGAGCAGGCCGCGCCCGACGGCGGCGCGCGCCATCTGTCCCAGAGCGGTCCCGGATGCCATGGCCTCCCAGTGACCGCGTTCACCGCACGCACACATCGGACCGTTCGGGTCGATCTGGAAGTGCCCGACCTCGGCCGCGAAGCCGTGCGCGCCGCGGAGGACCTTGCCGCCGACGATCACGCCTCCACCGATCCCGGTCCCGAGCGTGATGACCATCGCGTCCGACATCCCGCGCGCCGCGCCGAACCGCACCTCGGCGTAGGCGGCCACGTTGGCGTCGTTGTCGACCACCGTCGGCAGGCCGATCGCCTGCTGCACATCGGCCCGGACTGCGGTGGACCGGAACGCAGGGACGTTCGGTGCGTAGTGGATCGCGCCGTCGAGGTCGACCATGCCCGCGGCGCCGATTCCGACCGCGGCCGCGTCCGACTGCCGTGATCGCAGCTCGGTGGTGGTGGCGACGATCGCGTCGAGCAGCCCGGCCCACGAGCCGGTGGGCGAAGGGACTCGGTGCTCCTCGATGATCGTTCCCGCATCGTCGACCACGGCGCCGAGCACCTTGGTTCCGCCGATGTCGAGGCCGATACCGACCCGACCCGTCACGACTCGGGGTTCCGGTGCAGGAAGGAGACGTCGGCCGCGTCGGATGAGTCCGGATCGAGATCGTCGATCCGCGTCCCCTCGGCGCGCAGTGTGCTCCGTTCCCGCATCGCCTCCCGCTGCTGTGCGAGGACGGATTCGGTCGCGTCGACGAGCACCTTCACCGTCAACACCACTTCGTGGGCTGCGGCCACCAGGTGCTCCGCGGCATCCGGTTGCGCCTCGCTCAACCCCTCAACGAGGG
Organism: Acidimicrobiia bacterium; assembly: GCA_040003875.1. GTDB lineage: Bacteria > Actinomycetota > Acidimicrobiia > IMCC26256 > JAENVU01 > JAENVU01. The sequence continues at coordinate 6,203 of JBDUBS010000385.1, forward strand.
CGAGCAACGTGGCGAACCCGCCCGAGGCCATTTCGGCATCGTCGACCGCACCAGCGGGATCGGCAGGATCGGCGCGCCAGCCCATGCCGAGGTCGTCGGCCGTCGAGTCGGCGCCGTGTTCGAAGAAGGGGTTTCGGCGCGGGGTGCCGGGATCACGCATGACGGCGCAGGTTACTGCTGCGCAGCTTCGACTGCCTTCTTCAACTCCCGCAACGCCGTGCCCATGATCATCCCGGCGGCCCGCCGCTTGATGAGCCCGGGCAGCGGGATGGAGAGGTCGACGACGAGGTCGTAGTGCACACGGGTCGCGTCACCTTCGGGTTCGAAACGATAGGTGCCGTCGAGTTGACGCAGCTTCTCCCCCGAGTCGAGCACCCACGAGAACGAGTCCGGCATCGCCGAGTAGTCGTACTTGAGCACGTACTTGAAGCTCTGCCCCATCGCCGCGGCCCGGAACTCGACGAGTGATCCCCGACCGTCGGCGTCGCGCTCCTGGATCGTCACCTGCTTGAGGTCACGCGCCCAGCTCGGGTAGCTCTCGAAATCGAGCACCACGGCCAGACACTCGTCGATCGATGCGTCGATGCGAATCCGTTCATTGGCGTGTTCGGCCATCGGCCCCCCTTTGGATTCCCCCACGTTGGCGCGTGGAGCGGTCCGGCCGCAACGGCCGGGCTTCTTGACGGACTTCGGGCCGCAGCGGGAAGCGGCCGTAGCGGGCGCCCCACAAGCCAACGAACCCGAGGCTCAACATCGGCACCAACACCGCAAAGGGGTTCGAAGTCGCCGCGACGACGGTGATCGCGAGGCTCACACCGAACGAGAGGTAGAGCCGGCGACGCGTCGGACGGTCCACGGTGCCCTCGACGAGGAACAGACTGCCGACCGCGATGTCGTCGCCCTGTGAACTGCGCGACGCCGCGATCGCGAACGCCCAGACCCAGACGACGAGTGAGATCGCAAACAGGAGGAGGCAGACCGCCGCGGCCGGCCGGTCGGCACCGTCGACCTCGAGCAGGAGCGGGAGCGACCCGGCGAGGAAGACCGCATTACTCAGCCACGAAGCGAAGATGATGCGCTGGCCTGCGGTCGGTTCCACGGCGCGAGGCTAACGCCCACCTGCGGCGGGAGATGAAGCGATGGGCCAGTCAGCGACGCGCTCAGGCCGCGAGGATGGTGCCGAGTTCGACCGGGAGTTCCATGGTGGGACAGATCTCGGATCCGTCGGGATCGAAGACACGGAAGTCGGTCTGGTCCCATCGGACGTCCCATTCGGGATGGCGGTGGATTGTGTGGTGATGACGGGAACACAACAGGACCCCGTTCGTGACATCGGATGGTCCGCCGTGTTCCCAGTGTTCGACATGATGGGCTTCACACCAGCCGGGGGGTTTCTCGCACCCAGGCCATCGACAATGTTGATCGCGGATCACGATCGCCCGCCGAGCCGCCACCGAGAACGCCCGCGACGACCGGCCGACATCGACCGGTTCGGACTTCGGTCCCGTGAGCACCCGACTGATCGACGAGTCGCACAGCAACGCCCCGACCGCCACCGGATCGACCGGCCCGACGAACCCACCCTCCATCCGCCCACCCAGATCGAACACCGCCCGTTCGGTCGGCGGCGTCTGCCGGCGCTCCAGACTGGCCAACCAGGTCTGCCAATCGATCACGACCGCCACCCCGAGCGTCGCCATCGTCCCGCCCACACCGGCTTCCATCGCGACCCGACACATCCGGACGAGTCCATCCGCCCGCCGCTGCGCCGACGTCCGATCGTCGCCTTCGGTCGGCGGATCGGTGAACGCATCCAACGCCCGCACCACGTACTCACCGTCGAGTCCCACGAACTCGCCGTCCACGACCACCCGATCACCGACCATCGCCGCCCGCAACCCCGACCGATCCGCCGGCCGGTCACCATCACGTTTCGCACACGCCCGGAAATACGCGGTCAACCGGCTCAATGACCACATGTCCCTGCGGCGCGCCGCGGCCAGAAACTCGCCTTCGGCGGCCTGGAACTGCAGATCGCAACCCTCGACCCGGGCGTCCGCAATCAGGCGCATCGCACCCGACGTGATCGAACCGTCCCGCCACGCCCGGCGCGTGTCGGGCAGCACCTCACCGACCTCACCCGCACGAATCACCGCATGGACCTCACCCGTACGCATCCCCGCCCGCGCCCGCAACCACGCCGCGGTCGAGTCATACCCGTCAACGGTGCCCACACCACGCCGATGCGCCGCCAACACCAGCTCCGCCGACAACGCCTCGAGCCGGTCCTGCTCGCGACGCACCCCCAGCACCGCAGCGGCGAGTCCCCCATCCGAGAGACCACTCGGGTCGAGTTCGAGCGCAGCATCCACCGCATCGCGGAAGGCCCGGATCGGAGCTTCGGCAGTCCCGCTCTCGCCCATTCCCGACCCCGCCCTTTCCGTGCGAACCCGCCCGACCCCGACCAATGCACCATACCAAACATACGTTCGCTTGTCCACCCGAATCGCCATATTTCTCAACCATTTTCCGGCGCCCGCCGCCGCCCGGCCCCACCATTCCGAGCCGTCCCACATGCACTGCATCGCGGCGCACAAGACGCGCTCGTCGCATCCTGCTCGGTCATCAACTTCTGGTGGCATGGCAGGGACTGGACCAGGTTCCACCGGTGACGGACTCACCACGGTCTTGTTCGGGAACTGGCGCCTCCATAGCGTCGTCCTCGTGGGCATGAGACGCGGGCTTCTGTGTGCAGGCACCTCGGCCGTGCTGGCGCTGACCGCGTGCTCGGGGAGCGACAGCGAGGCGGCCAAGCCTGCACAGGCGCAAGCACCGAGCGTTCGGTGCGTTGGCTCGACCACAAGTCATGGTGCGGGGGCGGTGTCGCTGCGCCTGGTTGGGGTCGGTGGACCCGCGCCCGGTGCGCCGCGCCGCTGGCCTGGAACCGTGCGCGTCAGCGGCCCGACGACGCGGTGCACGGCGCAGGTCACCACTCAGCGTGCCGCGACTGTCGTACTCCCGCCGGGCCGGTACACGGTCACCGGGCATAGCCCGCTCTATGGCGGTGGCAAATACGAATGCCGCGCCAGTAGCGCCGTTGACATCGTTCCTGCGTCAAACCCCAGAATCGACGTGTTCTGTCAGATGAGGTAGCCGACGAATAATTCGTTCGGCCTCTGGACTCATCGGTCCGGTAGGCCGCTGACGAGCGATCACGCTGGCGCCGCCAGCGATGGTGAGGTTGCGGGCAAAGAGGAACTGTACGACCAGCCCTCGGTCACACCGGCGAACACCGCGCCCTCGGCGGCGAACAACGTCAGACCCACCTCCTGAACGCGTTGGTCGTGTTCCACCCCGAGCAACTTCCGCACCGAGG
>JBDUBS010000453.1:0-2849 GCA_040003875.1 Acidimicrobiia bacterium
AGGATCGCGATCGCCGCGATGACGCTCATCGCGTCGCGTGCGGAAGTGACGTCACCGTCGGGCGGTGCGCAGGATCACACCGAGGAACCCGAGTGGGTAGCCGAGGCGCTTGGGCTTCTTGCTCTCGCCGTGCGAACGCGAACGGATGTGCACCGGCACCTCGACGATGCGCAGGCCCGACCGCGATGCCTCGATGATGATCTCCGGGGCCGAGAACCGTGGCTCCTCGAGTCGCATGGTGGCGAGCGACTTGGCCCGGATGGCGCGGAAGCCGTTGGTGCAGTCGGTGATACCAGCGTGACTCACACCGTTGATGAGACGCGTGAAACCTCGGATACCGAGATCGCGCGCGCCACCGGCGTCGTCGTACTCTCCGAGGAAGCGCGACCCCTGCACGTAGTCGGCGGTGTCGTTCACGATCGGGGTCACGAGGTGGATCATCTGGTCGGGCCGGTGCTGACCGTCCGCGTCCATGGTCATCACGATCTGGGCGCCGAGGTCGAGCGCGTGGCCGAATCCGGTCCGCAGCGCGTCGCCCTGCCCGCGGTTCACAGGATGGACCAGTGTGATGTACCCCGCGGCGCGGGCCACACCGGCGGTGTCGTCGGATCCGCCGTCGACCACGACGATCGGCTCGACGCGATAGCCGGCCAGCTCGGTCGGCAACTCTTCGATGACCTCGACGATGCCATCGGCCTCGTTGTACGCGGGGATCACGACCGCGATCGTCGGTTCGGTCCACGGCGTCACGGTCGGCGCCGCCTGGCGTGCCAACGCGATCACGAGGTCGCCGAACTTCTGGTCCAACGCACGCAGGCGTCGATTCATGATCCGTACTCCTGTCTGAACCAATCGCACGTGATCTTCAGGCCCTCGCGGAGCGGCGTGTCGGGTGAGTACCCGAGGTCGGCCCGAGCCCGGCTGATGTCGGAGAACGCACGCCGGATCTCACCCCGCCGGTCCGGTTCGTTGACGATGGTGACCTCGCGGTCCGACATCAGGTCGATCAACAAGGCCATCAGTTCGTTGACCGAGGTCTCGGTACCGGTGCCGAGCTGATAGAGACCACCGGTTGGGCGGCGCGCAATCGCAGCGATGACCGCGCTGCAGAGGTCGTCGATGTAGACGAAGTCGCGCGTCTGCTCGCCGTCGCCGTAGACCACCAACGGTTCGCCGTCCATGATGCGCTTCATGCAGAGCGCCACGACGCTGCCCTTGTGATAACTGTACGGCCCGTACACATTCGTGAACCGCAACGCGGTCGCGGCGATGCCGTACGAACCCGAGAACGCGGAGCAGAGGCCTTCGCCGGCGAGCTTCGATGCCCCGTAAGGCGAGAGCGGGCGCGGCGCCAACCCTTCGTGGCCCGGCGGGTCCACCGAACCGAGGGGCGCACCCGAACTCGCGAACACGAACGCGCCGGCGCCCGCATCGCGCGCCGCCATGAGGGCGTTCAGGGTGCCGAATACGTTGACCTCGGCGTCGCCGCGCGGGTCCTCGACCGAGTCGACCACACCGGTGCGCGCCGCGAGATGCACGATCGCGTCGACCCCGCGCGCGGCGGCGGTCATCGCGTCGGCATCGCGGATGTCTCCCTCGACGATCTCCGCGTACCCGGCCGCCTCGGCGTCGGACGAGCGACCGGTGACGAAGTTGTCGAACGCGATCGTGCGCGCGCCGGCCACACGCAAGAGTCGCCCCAGATTGACCCCGATGAAGCCTGCGCCGCCGGTCACCAAGACCGTCTTGCCGTCGAGGGCCCGATCCCTTTCGCTGCTGCTGTCAGTCACGATCGGAGGAATCTACCGGCCGGTGAACGGCCACCAGGGGAACGGGCTCTCCGGAGGTGGGAGGAGCACCACCAGGTCGGAGATCACGTGGAACTGTCGGAGCAGGTCGGCGGCGTTGGTCGGATGACTCGTCGAGGCGAACCACGGCAGGATCGCACCCGGCGAGGTGCGGTCGCCCGCGATCACCTGGAGGTCCGGGACCGAGTTGAGGGCGCGGGTCGAGAACTCCCCGCCTCCCGGCGGCGATCCGGTGATCCAGAGGATCGGCCGGCCGACGGCGTCCGGGAGACGGGCGCGTCCGCCTGCGATCACGAACTGCAGCTTCCGGTGGACGTGCCGCCACGCGAGATAGTGCTCGATGGCCTGCGGCCACCGCCGGTCGACCGGGCCGACCACGATCTCGGTGTCCTCCGGGGTGGCGCCGATGACGGCCGCGAGCGCGCGGTAGTTGGTCTTCTCGGTCCGGTAGTAGACGCCGAGCGCGACGAGCGAGAGCACGATCACCGTCCCGGTCATCGCGACGAGCGCGCGGCGGGCCCGGAACGGGCTGTCGTGATCGCGCAATCGGTACCAGTCGGCGACCGCGGCCACACCAAGCGCCGAAAGGAGGACCATCAACGGGAGGAGGAACTCGACCCGACGCATCGCGAAGTACGTGTTGAGCACGTGCGTGAGCGGGACCAGGATCAGGAAGAACCCGCCGCCATAACACCCGACCGCGATCGCGACCCGGCGCCTCGCACCATGGGCGACGACGAAGGCCGGGAGTGCGAAGACACACAACGCGACCGCGAGCAGCGTGAACCGGCCGCCGTTTCCGAGAAGCCATTCGGCGGTGCGCTTCACGAGGTCGAAGTCGAGCCGTACACTCGCTCGCGGCGCGATGTTGAGCGAGTACGAACGGCCGCGGCTGAGGTCGGGCACCCACTGCAACAGACCCCAGAGGTACCAGGGCGCGGTGACCAGCACCCCCACGACCAGGCCGCGGAACGCGTCTTGGACGAGCCAGCGCGCCTGCTCCGGATTTCGTCGCTTGTGTTCCGCGCGCGCGATCCAGCC
>JBDUBS010000247.1:0-2838 GCA_040003875.1 Acidimicrobiia bacterium
ACCGAGTCCGGTGCGTACATCCGGGAGCACTTCTTCGGCCCCGACCCGCGCCTGCGCAAGATGGTCGAGCACCTCACCGACGACGACCTCGTGCGCCTCCCGCGCGGGGGACACGACTACCGGAAGGTGTTCGCCGCGTACCAAGCCGCAGTCGAGCACCGGGGAGCTCCGACGGTCATCCTCACCAAGACGGTCAAGGGTTGGACACTCGGCACCGGTGTCGAGGCACGCAACGCGACCCATCAGGTGAAGAAGCTCTCCGCCGCTGAACTCCGCACGTTTCGCGACCGGCTGCATCTCGACATCCGTGACGACGAACTCACAGAGCTCGCGCCGTACCGGCACCCCGGCGAGGGATCGGCCGAGTACGAGTACCTCACGGCCCGGCGCACGATCCTGAACGGTGCCCTGCCGCGTCGGACGGCGGCCGCACCGGCGATTCGTGATGTCCCCGAAGCCTTGTTCGCCGAGCTGAAGGCCGGGACGGGGGAGAAGCTCAAAGCCTCCACCACCACGGCGTTTACCCGGCTCATCCGCAAGCTCCTCGCCGATCCCGATCTCGGGCCGCGCGTCGTGCCGATCATCCCGGACGAGGCGCGGACGTTCGGGCTCGATGCGCTGTTCGCCGACGTGAAGATCTATGCGCCCTTCGGTCAGCAGTACGAGCCCGTCGATGCCGGGTTGCTGCTCTCCTACCGCGAGTCCAAGGACGGTCGGATCCTCGAGGAGGGCATCACCGAGGCTGGTTCGATGGCCTCGTTCACGGCCGCCGGAACCGCCTACGCGACCTGGGGCCAGCCCCTGGTGCCGTTCTTCATCTTCTACTCGATGTTCGGATTCCAACGGGTCGGTGACTTGATCTGGTCGTTCGGCGACCAACGCGGGCGCGGGTTCCTCCTCGGTGCAACGGCGGGCCGGACCACGCTGGCCGGTGAAGGACTCCAGCACTGCGACGGGCAGAGCCAACTCCTCGCCAGCGCGGTGCCCAACTGTCGGAGCTACGACCCGGCCTTCGCGTACGAGGTGGGGGTCATCGTCGCCGAGGGGTTGCGCCGGATGTACGGCTCCGACCCGGAGGACTGCTTTTACTACCTCACGCTGTACAACGAGAACGTGTCGATGCCGCCGAGGCCCGACGGCGTGGAGGACGGGATCATCCGCGGCTTGTACCGGTACCGAGCGGGCGACTCCGGTCAGCATCCGGCGCGGATCCTTGCGAGCGGGATGATGATGGCCGACGCGCTCGAGGCGCAGCGCGTTCTTGCGGAGCAGTACGACGTGCGCGCGGACGTGTGGAGCGCGCCCAGCTTCCAGCAACTCCGCGACGACGGACTCGAATGCGAACGGTGGAACCGGTTGCATCCGTCCGAGCCGGCGCGCGTGCCCTACGTGACCGAGCAACTCCCGGCCGATGGCGGTCCGGTCGTCGCGGTGTCGGACTACCTCAAGCTCGTCCCCGACCAGATCGCACGGTTCGTGCCCGGATCGTTCGTTCCGCTCGGTACGGATGGCTACGGGTTGTCCGACACTCGGGCCGCACTCCGCGGCTACTTCGAGGTCGACGCGGCCCACATCGTGGTGACCACACTCCACCAACTGTCACTGGCAGGCGCGATCGCGGCGTCGATCGTCGACGATGCGATCCGTGCGTTCGGGCTCGACCCGGAGACGCCGCGTCCGAGCACCCTCTAGGAGCGCTGGCGGGATTCGGGGCGGCTCGCGGTCAGCCGGCCGGACATGTGGCGTCAGGCGCCGCGACGGTTGTATTCCTCGTCGGGGTCCCACGGCTCTTTGTCCTTGCCGTCGTCGCCGTCGTCCTCGAGGTACACGATGCCCGCGTCGTCGTCATCGATGTCGGCGAGCGTGCCTCGACCCTCACGGAACATGCCGTCGTCGAAGCCCTGCTTGAGTTCTCGAGCCTCGCGGAAGCGACGTGCTCGTCCTTTTCTGGCCATTCACCTACCCCCGACGGGCCGATCGGCCATACAGCGGGCCGTCAGTATCTCGCATCGCGACCCCGTATGTGAAACCACCACGGTCACAAACTTTCTCGAACAGTTGCAACAGCGTCGAAGAACGGGCGATTCCCGTACCGATCGACGTGCAGAACCTCGTTGACCGGCCGGCGAGTCGTCGGCCCGTATCCACCCCGCATCGGCCAGCCGAGCGGTACCACAGCGCACGGTGTGACGCCCGAAGGTAGTCCGAGCGTACGGCGGACGAGCATCCGATTCCAGAGGGGGAGGGTGGTGAGGGTCGCCCCGAGGCCCAGCGACCGGGCGGCCAGCAGCAGGTTCTGGACTGCAGGGAACATCGAGGCGTAGAAGCTCGTCCGGCCCAGGTGCGTGGGGCCCGGGCGGCCCTGGAGGCATGCGACCACGATGACCGGCGCATTCTCGAAGTGGTCGGCTTGCCACTGCACCGCCGCCAACATCCTGGCGGCCCTCAGGTCGCCGCGGGCCCGACCCTTGGCCACCCGGCGGTAGATCGAGAAGGCTTGCCGGTTGAGGCGGGCGAGCTGATGTTTCACATCGCCGTCTCGGATCACGACGAACTCCCACGACTGGGCGTTGCTGCCCGTCGGGGCACGCACCGCGAGGTCGAGCACGGCCTGGATCGTCTCGTCGTCCACCGGATCGGTCCGCAGCCTGCGGACGGATCGTTGGGTGCGCATCGCCTCGGCCAACGGCATGTCGAGGCCGTCGGCAACCTCTGAGAATTCTGGCATCCGTCCCCCCGGTGGTGGCCGACGATCGTAGCGGGACCCTCGGACGGTTCCGGCCACGGGAACACTGGCTAACCTCGGACGCTCGGGCGATTGGCACAGTTGGTTAGCGC
>JBDUBS010000590.1:0-2821 GCA_040003875.1 Acidimicrobiia bacterium
CACTCGCCTCACGAGCTGATTGTCTGCCCTTCGCTCACGCTCCTGCCGGATGGTGGTCGCGTGAGGTTCGTTCCCTGCTCCCGCTTTACTTCTTCTTCTTCTTGCCTTTGCCGCCCTTGTAGCCAGGCTTGCGAATGAAGCGGCGCTTGGCATTCTGCTTGTCGAACTCGGCGAGGATGTCGGGCGCGGCCGAGTTGATGATGTCCTCCGCCGCGTCGAGGAGCGCGGCGACATCCTCACCCTGGGGCTCGGGCTCCGGGACGGTCCCGGCGGCATTGCCGAGGCTCCCGTACTGCCAGCCGACGTCGATCATCCGGCGCTGGAAACTCGGACACTCGTCCGGACACTTCCACGGTGCCTCCGGTGCGACGTCGAGCTGGCATTTCCGCACCGTCTCCCCTGACGGGTAGGTGCGGGATTCGTAATGGCGGCAATCGGTACGCATCGGCACCACGACATCCTGCCAGATCAACCCCGACGGAGTGCGCTCACCCCAACCATTCGGGTGCCCGCTCCAACAGGTAGCGACTCACCACGAGACACCGGTCGAGGGTCTCGCAGGGCACCTCTTCACCGTCTCGGATCCGCAGGAGGGACACGCGCTGATGGCCCACGACCCGGAGGCTCGTCTCGGGCGCGTCGGTCACGGATGGGTAGGAGTCGATCGCGGAGACCTCGAGCGGCAGATCCCGTCCGCCGACCGCCGCGAGGTCCGTCGCCAAGACCAGCAAGTCCGGTGCGTGCGGGAGCGGTGGCAATGCCCAGGTGAACGACAGCGGGAGATGAAACTCGTCGGGCGGATCGGTGATGCCATCGCCCTCGATGACCGCATCTTCGAAGCCGAGCAACACGCGCGGATCGATCTCGAGCGAGAGGTAGAGGTCCACCGGACCGTCACAACCCTCTTCGGGATGGAGGTCGACCTCCCAGTTCTGGCGGAGCGAGTAGCTCTCCACGAAATGGCGCTCGTCGTGCACATGGAATCCGTGTTCGACCGCGTGATCCTTGAGGTCGGCGACGAATCCGGCCAGATCGATGACCGCCACGGCTACGCCACCGCCGATCGGACGGCGGCGACGGCATCGTCGAACGCAACCTGCGCCGCGTCGATCATGCTGCCCATCGAGAAAAACCCGTGGAACAACCCGGCGTACGTGTGGTCGGCCACCACGTTGCCGGCTGCCCGCATCGCGGCGACGTACGCGAGACCTTGATCCCGCAACGGGTCGTACTCGGCCGTGACCACGTACGCGGGCGGCAGTCCCGCCAGATCGGGGTTGCGAATCGGTGACACCGCCGGATCTGCGCCCTCGGCGGGGTCGGTGAGGTAGAGGTCGTAGAACCAACGCATCGATGCACGGGTGAGGTAATACCCCACGGCGTTGTCCTCCATCGACACCGACGTGAACTCGTGGTCGGTCGCCGGGTACACCAACAACTGGAACGCGATCGCCGGTCCCGACGAGCGCGCTTGCTGCGCGACGATCGCCGCGATGTTCCCGCCGGCGCTGTCACCGGCGACGACCAGTCGATCCGGGTCCGCACCGATCGAGCCCGCGTTCGCCGCCACCCACCTGACGGCCGCGAGCGAGTCCTCGACTGCGGCCGGGTAGCAATGCTCGGGTGCGAGGCGGTAATCGACCGACACGACGACGGCACCGACGCCGGCTGCCAGACCCCGACAGATCCCGTCGTGGGTGGCCAGCGAACCGAGGACCCAACCCCCGCCGTGGAAGTAGACGATGACGGGAAGCGGGGCATCCCCCATGGGCCGGTAGAGACGCGCGGCGATGGCATCCGCCGGGCCGGGGATGGCCAGTTCGGACACGTCGGCGATCTCGATGTCCGACACCATCGCAGCCTCGTTCATCAGCGCGCGCATCGCCACCGGATCCGTTCCGGGTCCGAGGTCGCCGAAGCCGGCTGCGACGACCAGATCGATGATCGCCTTCGCTTGAGGATCGAGCGGCAACGGTTACTCCTGGGGACGGGTCGGTGAAGCCTCGCGCACCTGTTGGGCGAGTGCGCGCAGGGCTCGCCCCCGGTGCGAGATCCGCTGTTTCTCGGCCAGAGCCATCTCGGCGAAGGTCCGGCCCCGTCCGCCGGCCGGAACGAACACCGAGTCGTACCCGAACCCGCCCTCGCCGCGCGGCGCGTCGGCGATCACTCCTTCGGCCACACCCTCCGCGACCACCTCGGTACCGTCGGGGCGGGCCAGTACGACCACCGTACGGAACCGGGCGGTCCGGGCGTTCCTCCGGGCCGCGGCCATCTCGCGGATCAGCTTGTCGACGTTGTCCGCGTAGGCGCAGTCCGGGCCCGCGTACCGGGCGCTGAAGATCCCCGGCGCCCCACCGAGGGAGTCGACCTCGAGCCCGGTGTCGTCCGCGACCGCCGCCAGGCCCGTGGCCGACACCAAGGCCATCGCCTTGAGCCGGGCGTTCTCGACCAGCGTCGTGCCCGTCTCCTCGACGTCGGGCACCGAATCGGGGCGGGGCACGAGGTGAAATCCGAGGCCGGTGAGCGCATCGTCGATCTCGCGTGCCTTGTCCGGATTGGCGCTCGCGACGACCAAGCGCTCGGGTGCGGAACGGTTCGCGCCGGTCACCGCGGGCGGGGCGGGACCCGCAGCATCTCGCGTTGCAGTTCGAAGATCTGACTGATCCCCGACTCCGCGAGCCCGAGTAGCGCGTCGAGTTCGTCCCGGCTGAACACTGCGCCCTCGGCCGTTCCCTGCAGTTCGATGAAGCCACCGGACCCGGTCATCACGACGTTCATGTCCACCTCGGCCGACGAGTCCTCGACGTAATCGAGGTCGAGG
>JBDUBS010000689.1:0-2814 GCA_040003875.1 Acidimicrobiia bacterium
GAACACGAGAACGACGAGGGACCGCGGCAGCAGTTCGCGATCTCCTAGCTGCGGATCCGGCCGAGCGCGACGCTGCGCCGACATCGTTCATGCACCCATCGACGGCCATGCGGGCCGCTGACGGTCACTCGCGAGCAGCGACCATCCGGCGCAACCCGTCCCGCCACTCGACCTGCGTCGGCCCGATCAAGTCCAACATCTTCGTGGTGTCGATGGTGACGCCGCCGATGGTGGAGTCGGTTTCGACGAACGTGGCCTCTTTCCCGACCAGCTCGGCGAGGAACGCGCACCAATCCTCGAGGTCGACGGCCTCCACGCCACCCCAGTTGACGATCGTCGCCGGGACGGTCGCGGCGTCGAGCAGCGCGGGGATCGTGCGGATGATGTCGTCCTCGTGGATCGGGTTGAACCGGTTCGGCCGGTCGGGGTGGACCGGGATGGCCTGATCCGCCTCGATCATCATGAGGTGGAATGCCGGCCACCCCCCGTTGTTCCCGTAAGGAACGTTGAGGCGCGCGATCGTGGTCGGCTGGTCGAGCATCCGCGCCGCGGTACGCACCACCGCTTCAGCTGCGATTTTCGCAATGGAATACGTCTCCATGATCACGCGGTGGTTGTCGCCGAGCGCGTCGGTCTCGGCGAGGGGGTGGAGCCCAGCGTGCTGATACACACCGGTCGACGAGCAGTGCAACACCGCCCTCGCGCCCCGGCAGTGCGCCATCAGGAGCCCGATCGCCTCGGCGTTGGCCGCGAGGTCGACGTCCCAGCGATTGCTCTTGACCACCGCGAGGTTGAGGACGTAGTCGACCGCGGCCGGTACGGCGGCGAACTCGCCGGCCGCGAGGTTGGTCTCGATGCAGGTCACGCCGGCCGCCTCGAGTTGCGCTCGTGCGACGGGGTCACGGAAGCGCGCGAGACCGATGACCTCGTTGTGCTCCGCGAGCGCCAGGGTCACAGGCAGCGCGACCTGGCCGGTCGGACCGGTGATGAGGATGCGTTGGTCAGTGAGCATCGCGGCAACCTAGAGGCTGCGGGCCCTACCGAGACTGGCGATCAGTCGACGCGGCGGCCGAGCGGGCCCCGATCGGTCAGCTGCGCGGCCATGGCGGCGATGCTGCCACGGGAGCGGGCACAAGGGGCGGGACGCGCTACCGCGCGACCGACCCGTCAATGCGCGCGATCACGGCGGCGGAAAGCGGGCCTACGGCCGCGGCCGCGACACACTCGGCGAGCTCGGTGCGGTTCTTCACCCCGAGCACCACCGATCCGACGTGCGGCATCGACAACGCGTACCGGTGTGCGAGAGCAGCCGGCGACTCCCCCAGCTCGCGGGCCAGGATCCGGAACGGCGCCGCCCGTTCGAAGTCCCGCCGGTCGAGATCGTCGGGTGGGAGTTCCCGGTCCATCACATCGGTCAGTGCGCCCGCCTGCACCGCCCGGATCCCGAGCACACCGCAGCCACGCCCGGCGGCGGCTTCGATCACCGACTGCGCTCCGAGCTGCTCGTCGTGCACGTAGATGCTGCCGACGGAATCGAGCAGGTTGGTGACGCACTGCACCACACCCGGCGCGGGATCATCGGCGATCGCGTCGCGGATGGTGCGCGGGAGGCCGACCCCGGTGATGCCCCACGTCCCGATCCGACCGTCGGCCACCAGCCGCTCGAACGCTGGACGGACCTCGTCGACGTAGCGGGTCCAGGGGGTCGCCATCCGGGCGGCGGCCTCGGGGTGATGCGGCTGCACGTACCCGTCGGGAACGATGTTCGAGTGCAGATACACGATGTCGACGCGTTCGAGCGCCAGCGTGTCGAGCGAGCGAGCGATCGACCGCTCCACGAGATCCCACACCGCGCCGGGGCCCGGGTCTCCTACCATCACCTTGGTCCCGATGCGAACCCCGGCCGGCAGCCGCCCGGCGAGGGCTTCACCAACGACGCGCTCGGCTTCGCCCCGTCCGTACGACGGCGCCACGTCGAGCAGCGTGATCCCGGCGTCGATCGCGGCGTGCACGGTCGCGACGGCCTCGGCGCGCGACGTCTCGCCCCACACCTGACCTAGGCCGCCACCGCCGAGAGCCAGGACCGAGACGTCGCCCATCGGTCCGAGCCGGCGGGTCTCCATCGACGACATGCCGTCAGATGCCGAACTGTTCGAGGATGGCGTCGGCCTGCGAGTTCGGGAGGCACGACCCGCCGTCGACCACGATGTTCTGACCGGTGACGTACGCCGCGAGCGACGAGGCGAGGAACACCACCACGTTGGCAACGTCGAGCGCGGTCCCGACCCGCTGCATCGGCGTCACGCGCTCCACTGCGGCCCGCAGGTTCGGGTCGCCGAGTACCCCCGCCGTGAGGGGCGTCTCGACCAGCCCCGGCGACACGCAGTTCACTCGGATCGCGGGCGCGTACTCGAGCGCGGCGTCCATCGTGAGGGAGATGACACCGGCCTTGGCCGCCGAGTACGGACCTTCGAAGCGCGTCGGCCGAACCCCCGAGACCGACGCGTGGTTGACAATGCAACCGCCGGTCTCCCGCATGAGCGGCACGGCGGCCCGGATCCCGTGGACTGTGCCGGCGAGGTTGACCCCGATGAGCTTGGCCCAGGCCCGGTCGGAATACTCGTGGAGCGGGCGGGCGGCGCCCACCCCTGCGTTGTTGAACAACACGTCGAGCCCACCGAGCGCGTCCGCCGCACCGACGATCGCCCCCGCGCAGGCGTCGGGGTCGGCGACGTCGGCCACGAACCAAACCCCTCCGACGCTTGCCGCGACGGCGGCTGCGGCATCACCGTCGACGTCGATGATCGCGATCCG
>JBDUBS010000027.1:0-9367 GCA_040003875.1 Acidimicrobiia bacterium
GACACCAACGCCTCAACCACGCCGCGGCTTGACATAGGGCCACTCGTTCGCTCGCTCTACCTCTCGGTCGCGTCCGACGCCATCAGACCCATATCTACCCGGCCCATGTCGATATTTTCCGGACTTTGCCGGGTTCTATGGCAAGATTCCCGGCGTATGACGAAGTACCGACCCGGACAGGCCGCCGAACTCCTCGGCGTCAGCGTCGACACCGTGCGGCGATGGGCCGACGAGGGCCGGCTGAAGACCACCCGCACCGCGGGCGGCCACCGACACGTCGACGGCAAGGATCTCGCTCGGCTGCTCAAGGAGCAGGCGCCCACATCCGAGCGCGGCATCACGCAATCGGCGCGGAACCGGTTCACCGGCATCGTGATCGGCGTCCAGCGGGACAAGCTCACCGCGATCGTCGAAATCCAGGCGGGTCCCCATCGGGTGGTCTCCCTCATGACGCGTGAAGGTGCCGACGAACTCGGGCTCGCGGTCGGTGATCTCGCGGTGGCCGCGGTGAAGGCCACCAACGTCGTGGTCGAACTCCGTCCCGCCGAGTGACCGTCGGTTCCCAATGGTGACTCGATCGGCGCGCCGGACCCGACGGGTGCCGTGGCCCTGGTTCGCAATCGCCGCCGTGACGTTCGCATTTCTCGTGCTGCCCCTGGTGGGGCTGCTCGGGCAGGTGCCGTGGTCGACCCTCGGATCCGACCTCGGATCCACCGAGGCGACGAGCGCGCTCCGCCTGTCGCTCGTCTGTTCCGTCTGGGCGGCGGCCCTCGCAGTTTGCTTCGGCGTGCCGGTTGCGTGGGTGCTCGCTCGCGTGGAGTTCCCGGGCCGATCCGTCGTCCGAGCGCTGGTGCTGCTCCCGATGGTCCTCCCACCGGTCGTCGGCGGCGTCGGGTTGTTCTACGCGCTGGGCCGCGACGGTTTGGTGGGCCGCTATCTCTTCCAGTGGTTCGACATTCAACTCACCTTCTCCACTGCGGGAGTCGTCGTCGCCGAGACCTTCGTGGCGTTGCCGTTCCTCGTGATCACCGTGGAAGCAGCATTGCGGTCGATGGATCGGCGGTACGAGGACGCGGCCGCCACGCTCGGCGCCTCGCCGTGGACCGTGACTCGCCGGGTGACGCTGCCGATGATCCTGCCCGGACTCGTCGCGGGTACCGCGCTCGCGTGGGCCCGGGCCCTCGGCGAGTTCGGCGCCACCATCACCTTCGCCGGCAACGTCGCGGGCAGGACCCAGACCACGCCGCTCGCCGTCTACCTCCTCCTCGAGTCGCGACCGAACGTGGCCATCGGCCTGAGCGTCGTCCTCCTCGCCCTGTGCATCGGGGTCCTGGCCTTGCTGCGCGATCGCTGGTTCGGCGTCGGATGAGCCTCGACGCACAACTCGGGCTGCGGATCGGCACCCTCGACCTCGACGTCGGACTCCGCGCCCGCACCGGCGAGACCGTCGCGGTGATCGGTCCCAACGGCGCGGGTAAGACCACCGCGTTGCGGGCCCTCGCCGGCCTCGCTCCCATCGACAACGGCTACATCCGGCTCGACGGTGAGACCCTCGACGACGGCGGCGCGATCAACGTCCCGCCCGAACGCCGTTCGGTGGCGGTCGTCTTCCAGGACTACCTGCTGTTCCCGCATCTCACCGCGCTCGACAACGTGGCCTTCGGCCTGCGGAGTCGCGGCGTGGGCCGCAACGAGGCGCGCCGTGCGGCCCGGTCCGCGCTCGAGCGCGTCGGACTCGACACAGTGGCCGACGCCAGGCCGCGGACCCTCTCGGGTGGGCAGCGCCAGCGCGTCGCGCTCGCTCGGGCCCTTGCGACCGAGCCTGCGCTGCTCCTGCTCGACGAACCTCTCGCTGCGCTCGACCAGAGCGCCCGTGGCGCCGTTCGCCGCGAACTTCGCCAACAGCTGAGCGCGGTGACGGGAGTACGGATCCTGGTCACCCACGATCCCTTCGATGCCGCCGCGCTTGCGGACCGGCTCGTGATCGTCGAGTCGGGTCGGGTGGTCCAGACCGGTTTGTTCGCCGAGATCTCGGCTCGGCCGCGCTCGGCGTACGTCGCCGACCTGGTCGGGGTGAACCTCGTTCGGGGCATCGCCGACGGCAACCGCGTCCAGATCCAGACCGGTGGTGCACTGATCGTCGCCACCGCCATTTCGGGCGCAGTGTCGACGGTGTTCCATCCCCGTGCGGTCTCCCTGCACGCCGACGCACCCACCGGGAGCCCGCGCAACGTGATGGCCGGACACGTGACGGGGATCGAGCGCCTCGGCGATCGGGTGCGGGTCCAGGTCGCGGGCCCGATCCCGATGGTCGCCGAGGTCACGCCCGCGGCGTTGGCGGACCTCGCACTCGTCGAGGGCAGCCCGGTGTGGACCGCGCTCAAGGCCACCGACATCACCGTCTTCCCGTCCTGACGTTGGGACGAGCCCCGGCCCGCGAGACTCGGGCAGTGGAACCCGTCACCGTGATGTTCCTGCATGCCCTGCCACTCGACGGACGCATGTGGGACGACGTGCGCGCCCGGATCGAACTGCCGACACTCGCGCCGACGCTCTACGCGCTCGGCGACTCGATCGGGCAGTGGGCGGAGGCAGTACTCGACCTCGCGGGTCACGGCCCGCTCGTGCTGGTCGGCTGCTCGGTCGGTGGCACCTGCGCCCTCGAGGTGGCCCGGGCGGCACCCGACCGGGTCGAGGCGATCGTCCTGGTCGGGGCGAAGGCGGGCGTTCGAGCCGACCCGACGGCCCGCGACGAGGCCATCCGAACCCTCCAAGTCGACGGGGTCCACACCGCGTGGGACACCTATTGGAAACCGCGCTTCGGCCGGCAGACGGCCGCAGCCGTGATCGAACGCGCCCGTACCCAGGCGACCGAGCAGTCCCCCATCGCACTGGCGCGCGGGGTGCGGGCGTTCCATGACCGGGCGGACCTCACCGATTTCGCGGCGCGATGGACCAAGCCACTCGCCGTGATCAGCGGCGACCAGGATCGGACCCCGTCACCGGCAACCGCCCGGCGGATCGCGGACGGTCCGCTTCGAACCTTCCATCTGGTCGCAGACTCCGGTCACTACGTGCCCCTCGAACAACCCGGCGCGTTCGGGTCGATTCTGCGCGAACTCGCCGCAATCACGGACGCCGCGACCCCGGGCTGAACCTCAGGCCGCGACGATGGGGAGCCGGCACTCGAGGTGGGTGCCACCGTCCGCACCGGAACGCAGCTCAAAGGTGCCGTCGAGTTCTCGCACCCGCTCGGTCATGTTCACGATGCCGTGGCCGGTGCCCGGATCCGACCGGAGACCACGACCATCGTCGACCACGCGGATGACGAGCTCATCGTGCGCGAGCACCGTGATCTCCACACTCGACGCCTCCGCGTGGCGGGCGACGTTGGAGAGTGCTTCGCGCAGGATGGCGAGTGCGTTCGCCACGGTCATCTCGTCGAACGATTCGAGCGGTCCGTCGAAGTACACATGCGGGGGAAACCCGAGGTGCACCCGCTGCTCCTCGATCACCGCCATGAGTCGTTCCCGGAATCCGGCCGTACCTCCCATCGGTTGCTGGAGCCCGAAGATGGTGGTGCGGATCTCCGAGATGGTGGCGTCGAGCGCATCGACGATGCCCGAGGCCCGATCGGCGAGCGCAGGATCTGACAGGCGGGCGTGGAGCGACTGAGCCGACATCCCGGCGGCGAACAGCCGCTGGATGACCAGGTCGTGCAGGTCGCGCGCGATGCGCTCGCGGTCCTCGAGCACCTGCAGTTCGCGGTCACGTTCGCGATCGCGCGCTTCTGCATCGAGTCGGTCACCGATGTCGCGCGCGATCGCCACGACCGTCGGCGACGCGTCGCTCCGGTCCACCGTCAAGGTCTGGATCACGATTTCGACGGGGATGTCACGGCCGTCCTTGCGTCGCAGGCTCGCCGTCCGCGTGAGCAGCGATCCCGCGTTCGGATCGAGGCTGTCGAGCAGTGCCTCCAAATCGGAAGCACTCAACTCGGGCGTGAGATCCGACAACGTCATGTCGGCGAGTTCCGTACTCGAGTAGCCGACCTGCGCGACCGCCCCTTGATTTACGTACACGAGGCGGGGGTCGGACGACCCGAAGATGTACACCGCGTCGTTCGTGGCGTCGAGCACCTGCTGGATCCGGCGTGCGTGGGCCTCGATCGCGATGCGCTCGGAAATGTCTCGGATCGCGGCGACGATCTGCAGGGTCTCACCCGTCCAGATCGGACTCAGGCTGATCTCGACCGGGAACTCGCTGGTGTCCTGTCGCCGTCCGTACAGCAGCGTCCGGGCGCCCATCGGTCGCGGGCTCGCGTCGGTCCGGTACTGCGCGCGATGCCCTTCGTGCACCCCGCGGAACCGGTTCGGGACGAGACACTCCACGGGCCGGCCGAGCAACTCTGCTCTGGTGTACCCGAACAGTTCCTCGACTCGGGTGTTCACGAGCCGGATCACGCCCCGGTCGTCGGCGACGACGATGCCGTCGGGCGCCGCGTCGACCACCTGCCGGATCATCGCGTCGTCGAGTTCGCCGCCGGGTGGGCCGAGGTCGGCCGGCCCGCGGTTCGTGTCGAGGTCGATCTGGCCCTCCATGTTGGATGCCCTTGCCGCGCTGCGGATCGCCGCTGGTCGCAGACCAGTGTGACGACTCCGTCCCGTGCGGACAAGCCAGCGGCGACCCGGTCGGCTCAGGCCGAGGGCCCGGACCGCTCTTCACAGCTGACGTCGATCCCCGCCGCGTACGGGTCGTAGGTCCGCAATCCACCGGTGATCCTTACCGCGGCCATCCGGCGAATCGGTTGCGGGACCGCCGGATCGACTCGTACTCGAACCTCGAGCCGTCCGTCGGCGCGACACACCGACACGTCGCCCTGGGTCGTGCCAAACCCGTGCAGCTCGAGCAACTCGTCGAGGGCCGCCTGGGCGCGGGTGGAATGGCCGACTTGTGGCCCGCGGGCGACGTTCTCACATGCCGCGACCACATCGTCGCCATCGGACGCGACCGCGCCGAGCGACTCGAACGGGTTCATCAGCGGCTGACCCGACACCACGACGGGTACCCGGCGCCGGAGCGCGCAGACGACGCCGTCCTCGATCGGGCTCGGCTGGACCCGCGGATGGTCCCGGACCGTGACCACGACGTCGATCGGAGCGATCTCCAACGGGCACGCACCCGACGCCAGTCCACGACACGGGAAGGGCCGATCGCCCACCTCGTGACAACGGTGGACGTGGTGTCCGGCTCGCTCCAGATCGCTGATCGCCACTCGGGCGACCCCCGGGCTCGATTCCATCACGAGTACATGCATGACTGCACCTCCTCGTCGGATCGTGACGGGATGCGGTCGCAGGAACGAGGGCACTCCGTACCCAGTCGCCGGGACTTTGGACCCTGAGCATGCGGGCGCATGCCGGCACCGGTCCCGCATCGTTCGGGGTCTTACGCTGGCCCGATGACCCAGAAGTTGACCCGGGTGTTCCTCCTCGACGACCACGAGATCGTGCGACGCGGAGTACGTGACCTGCTGGAGAGTTCCGGCCGCATCGAGGTCGTCGGCGAGGCCGGGACCGTGGCCGAGGCCCTCTCCCGGATACCCCCCACCCAACCCGACGTCGCCGTGCTCGACGTCCGCCTGCCCGACGGCGACGGCGTGTCGGTCTGCCGGGAGATCCGATCTCGGCACCCGGAGATCCAATGCGTGATGTTGACGTCGTTCTCGGACGACGAGGCCCTGTTCCAGGCCATCATGGCGGGCTCGTCGGGCTACCTGCTGAAGCAGATCAAGGGCACCGACATCGTCGACGCGGTCGAACGGGTCGCGCAGGGCCAGTCGCTGCTCGACCCGGCTGTCACCGCCCGAGTCCTCGACCGCCTGCGCACCCCGCCGGCCGAGGACGCGCGCCTCGCCTCGCTCACCGATCAGGAGAAGCGCGTCCTCGCGTTGATCGCCGAGGGTCTGACGAACCGCCAGATCGGCGAGCGCATGTACCTCGCGGAGAAGACCGTGAAGAACTACGTATCGAACCTGCTCACCAAGCTCGGTATGGAGCGGCGTACCCAAGCCGCGGTGTTCGCCACCAAGCTCGAGGAGCACGGCGACCAGCCCGAATGATCGTGGTGCCGGGGTCGGGCCACCGATCCCGATGCGGGCGCGGACCCAAGAACCTGACAAGATTGTTAGATTGTCGTCTTACCAGGTGGTGCCGCCATGCCCGAACCCGCACTCGGAGTGACCCAGCCGATCTCGGAGATCAAGGCCGAGCTGTTCCGCGCCCTCGCGCATCCGGCTCGTATCCGCGCGCTCGAGGTCCTGGCCGATGGCGAACGTTCGGTCGGTGAACTCCAGCCGCTCGTCGGCATCGAGTCGTCCCACCTCTCCCAACAGCTCGGCGTGCTGCGGCGGGCCGGTCTGGTGACCACCCGCAAGGTCGGCTCCTCGGTGATCTACACCATTCGTGACGGAGAGCTGATCGAAGTGCTGGCTGCGGCCAGGCGATTACTGATCAACTCCCTGCGCGAGTCGAACGAGCTGCTCGCCGGTATGGCGACGCCGACCGACACTCTATGAGTCGTCTCGACTTCGTCACCCGTCTCCGGCCGCGCCGGTCCGACTACGACGGACTGTCGAAGTCCTGGAAGACCGACGTCGTCGCCGGTGTGACCGTCGGCATCGTGGCGCTGCCGTTGGCGCTCGCCTTCGGTGTCACCACCGGCATGGGGGCGGCCGCGGGTCTGATGACCGCCATCGTGGCCGGCGCGGTCGCCGCCGTGTTCGGCGGTTCGAACCTGCAGGTGTCCGGCCCGACCGGCGCGATGACCGTGGTACTCGTCCCGATCATCGCCCGCTACGGCAAGGAGGCGGTCGCGGTCGTCGCGATCATGGCCGGAGTACTCGTCATCGCGGCGGCGCTCCTGCGCGCCGGGCGCTATCTCGCGTACGTCCCGTGGCCGGTCGTGGAGGGGTTCACAGTCGGGATCGCGACCATCATCTTCCTCCAGCAGGTCCCCAACGCGCTCGGAGTCGTGAAGCCGACCGGAGAGAACGCCGCGTTCGTCGCCGGGCGTGCCGTCGTCAAGGCCTTCGGAGCCGGAACGCCGGCGGCACTCGCTCTCGTCGTTCTCGTCGCGGTGCTCATGACGGTCCTGCCCCGCATGCATCGCTCCCTTCCGGCTTCGCTCATCGCCGTGGTGATCGCAACTGGTATCGCCGAACTGTTGTCCCTTCCGGTAACGCGCATCGGTGCGCTGCCGTCCTCTCTCCCCCTTCCGGCCCTCCCGTCGCTGTCTCCGGGGCAGCTGGGCGAGCTCTTCGCCGCCGCGCTGGCCGTCGCGCTGCTCGCCGCGCTCGAGTCGCTGTTGTCAGCCAAGGTCGCTGATGGCATGTCCGACGCCAAGCGCCACGACCCCGACCGCGAACTCTTCGGCCAGGGCCTCGCCAACATCGCGTCCCCCTTGTTCGGCGGCATTCCGGCGACCGGCGCGATCGCTCGCACCGCAGTCAACGCCCGGGCCGGTGCACGCACCCGCGTTTCGGCGTTGGTCCACTCCCTCGTGCTCGTCGGCGTCGTGTACCTCGGCCATGGTCTGGTCGCGAGGATCCCCCTCGCCGCGCTCGCGGGGGTCCTCATGGTCACCGCCGTCCGCATGGTGGAAATCCACAACGTGCGGTCGGTGGTGCGCGCGACCCGGTCGGACGCGCTGGTGTTCTCCCTCACCGCGATCGCGACCATCGCCTTCGATCTCATCCTTGCGGTGGAGATCGGGATTGCGGTCGCCGCGTTCCTGGCCCTCCGCACGCTCGCCCGGTCCAACCCGCTGATCGGCGAGCCGGGGGTGGCGCCGGCCGGCGAGATCACGACCGACCTCGAGGCGGCGTTGCTCGCCGAGCACATCGTCACGTACCGGATCGACGGCGCACTCTTCTTCGGCGCGGCGCAACGGTTCCTCACCGAACTCACGGCCGTGTCCGACGTCCGCGTCGTCATCCTCCGGCTCCCGCAGCTCCGGATACTCGATGCGACCGGCGCGCACACGCTGGGCGAAATCGTCGCCGAACTCGAGGCCCGCCACATCACGGTGCTCCTCAAGGGACCGCGTCCAGAGCACCTCAAGGTGCTGCAGGCAGTTGGCGCCCTCGACCGGCTCGCGCACGAGAACCACTGCTTCGAGACGCTCGACGCCGCACTCGCCCACGCGCGAATCCACGTGCACCGGGTACCGCACCCGACTTCGCTCGACGCCGCCTGACGCGACTTGACCCTGGCCCACGCGATACTCGGCGGGTGGAAGTGCTCAGCAGTCGCACCCTGATCGCCGTTTCCGACTTCGACCGCAGCCGGACGTTCTACGAAACGACGCTCGGGCTGAAGATCTACCGGGAGTACGGAGCCGGCGGCGCCGTGACGGGCGTGGTCTATTTCTGCGGCGGCGGGTTCCTGGAGTTGACCGTCGGTACGGCCCGACCGATGACAGATGGCGTGCGGCTCTGGCTCCAGGTCGAGGATCTGGCCTTCGAGGAGGGGCGACTGCTCGCCGCCGGCGTCACGTTCCGCCGGCGGGCCGAACGCATGCCCTGGGGTCTGATCGAGTGCTGGATCGAGGATCCCGACGGCATGGAGCTGCGGCTCGTCGAGGTGCCGTCCGATCACCCACTCCGGCGCCGCGTCGACTGAGCGCTGCTGGCGCACGCATTGGGGTGTTCCGAGCGGTACGGTCCGACCATGCCGACCCACCCGACCGAAGACCACCGTCCACCGCCGATTCCCACCGACGAGGAGGCGGCGCGATTCGCGGAGGAACTCGCCAACACCGATCACCACGTCGTCGCCGGCGAGGGCATCACCCAGGAGGCGGCGGACTCCGCCGAACAGCCCGAGGTCGACGGCACCTACGAGGGTTGACCGCGCGATCGGATTTCAACGTCGAGTCACCGACACGGGTGACGTGGCGCTTCGCACCTGGGAGCCGTCTTGCGTAATCCCCACTCCGGCCAGCCGTTCGACACGTCGGACGAGGACATCGCCGCGGCCCTGCTCGACGTCAGCATCCCGACGCTCATGTTGTCGTTGGTGCACATGGCGGCCGACCCCGAGCTGATCCGCGGCCGACTCAAGCCGGCGGGGCTGTTCCTCAACGAGGTGCAGGGGTACATGACCGAGGAGGACAAGGCCGAGGTTCGTGCGCTCGCGCTCGACGTGATCCGCGACTACCGCGACCGCGGCTGCCCCGAGCCCGAGCCGATCTCCGCCGCGCTCCTGCACGAGATGATGGCGTGGCTCGTCTGCGCCGAAGTCCCGGGCGAATACGTCCCGATGCTCATGGAGGAGATGGAACTCGACGGCGCCGACGCCCGCCGGGT
>JBDUBS010000722.1:0-2788 GCA_040003875.1 Acidimicrobiia bacterium
GGCGGGTCAAGGTCGAAGGCGCGAAGAAGGCCACCTACGCGTACCAACTGGAGGCCTTTGCCGCGGCGGTGACCGACGGCGCGCCGGTCCTGACGCCGCCGGCCGACGCCATCGCGAACATGAGCGTGATCGACGCCATCTATCGCGCGGCCGGCCTCGAGCCGCGCGAACCATCGATGCGCGGGGGCTGAGCGTCACGCGCGAGGATCCGGGCATGGATCTCCGACAGTTTGCGCTCTACGTCGCTCGGACCCGGGTGGGGATGGGGCTGGTCATGATGGCGTCGCCGAAGGTGGCGTTCGGGCCGATCTACGGTCGCGAGGTGGGTGCTCCTGCCGCCGCCGCGTTGGCGCGCATGATGGGCGCCCGCGAAGCCGCGCTCGGAGCGGGGGCCGCAATCGCGATCGGCGAACGGCGCGGGGGCGAGAACTGGGTCTCGATGCTGGCGGTCGCCGACGGGTTCGATGCGCTCGTCAACCTGGGGTCGCGCCGACTGGGTTGGCGCGGCCGGGTCCTCGGCGTGATCGCGGTGGCGTCGTCCGTCTCGCACCTCGTTCTCGCCCAACGCCTCGCCGCCGACCCCACCTGACGGATGGCCGTCAGGAGGTCGAGCGGATGACCCAAGAAGACGCGAGCGTGGGCTCTCCGACGATCCCCTGTACCGCATCGACCACGAGTTCCCGACTGCGGCGGGCAGACGCGAGTGCCTCGGTCGGTTCCCGGAACCACGCCAAGCTCGCTCGCGTGTGACGGAACCGCACCCATCGGGTGCGCCACGCGATCCAGGCGAGCCCACCGATGGGGCCGGCGAGTGCGGCGACCGCGGCACCTTTCCCGCCGAAGCGGCGGTAGGCGCGGACCGACTCGTAGGTCCAGATCACCGGGAAGAACACGAACCCGACCATCCCTTTGGCGGTCGCCTTCCACGCCGGATGTTCCACCCGGTTGCCTGCGAGTCGGGCCAGCAGCACCACGGGACCGTCGAGTACCACACCGACCGCGGCCACCGGCGCGAGGGCGGCACTCACCACGCCGAGACGGATGAGCCGCAGCCGCAAACGAGCGGGATACAACCGGGGCACCGCGTGTGGGTTCGTCACCCCCAGTACCGCGAGGTCGGCGAGGTGCGTGTCGACCGCGCGTTCGAGGTTCCGGAACTCCTCCGACTCCTCGCCGCCGCGGTTGGCAATGACGCTGGCCAATGCCCGGTGTAAGGCTGAGCGGTCGGCGAACGCGTGCTCGTGGGGAATCAGGTCCGCGTCACCGTCGATGGCGATCGCCGCGGCATGGTCGACCACCATCGCTTCGCGCCAGGTGGCGTGGTTCAGCGTGATGTCGTGCAAGCGATGCGTCAGCACTTCGGTGACGGCGCGCACGGTGGCGGCCGCGTCGGATTTGTAGCGAGCGACCCACTGGTCCATCTCGATGGGTTTGCCGATGTGGATCGCGGCCTGTGAACGGAACCGGCCTTTGTCGGCGTACACGATCCCGACCGGGACGATCGAGATGTGCTCCACGCCTTCGGCCGCCGCGCTGAGGGCCAGGCGGGCTGCACCGGTCTTGAGTGGCACGATTCGTGGCTCGCGGTGTACATGGCCTTCGGGGAAGATCGCGATCTGCTCGCCCGCGGCGAGGACCGCGGTGCTGGCCGCGAACGCCTCACGGTTGTCACCCGTGTCGCCGTCGGATCGGCGGTTGATGGGGACCACACCTGCGAGCTTGAACAGCAGCCGCGCAGGTGGGTACTTCCACAGCGAACTGGCGGCCAGGAACCGAGGCAGGATGCCGAGGCGGCCGACGATCGCGATCGGATCGGCGAGACCGTTGCTGTGGTTGCTCGCGATGACCGCCGGGGTGCCCGAGGGCAGCCGACTGGCTCCGGTCACGTCGACGCGACGGTAGAACACGGCGGTCAGGATCCACGCGAGGTGCTTGAGGAACCGGTACGACCGAGGCGTCGTCGGACTGAACTTCTCTGCCACGGACGTGACCGTAGTTGCCGGGTCGGCGCTACTGCACGGTGGTGACCGCGACCGCCGTGAGTCCGCCGCGCGACGACGCCTCGCTCAACTGAGCAGTCCGCGTCCCGTGACCAGCGGGAGGTCGAGCGTCGAGATGACCCCCGCTGGCGCCGCACACACCGCCGGAATCGCGTTCAGGATCCGCATACCGGTGGCGACGAGACCACCGGTGTTGTGGTCGCCGTCCTCGCCCATCATCTCGAAGTCGAGGGTGTAGGTGGGTGAACCCTCGACGGTGATCCGGTAGCCACCGGTGCCGCTCGGCTTCGGCCAGTCGGGCGCGGCATCGGGGTGCATCCGGGTGACGTGCTCCACGACGATCGCCGGCCGGCCGCGGACGTAACCCTGGACCTCGAAGCGGAGCCCCGCCATGGTGCCCTCGGCGATCCGACCGACCGCAGTGTCGTAGTCGTGGGGTGCTGCCCACTTCTCGACGACCTCCTTGATCTCGGTGATCTCTTCGCCGAGGCCCGCCGCGATCATGTGCAGCACGCCGCCCCAGGCGAAGGTCAGTCCACCTGGGATCAAGATCAGCGGCGTGTGGTCGAGTGGCGTGCCGAACCCCATCGTGTCGAACAACACCTCGGGCTGCATATAGGTGGAGTAGTCGAGGTTCTCGACGATACGGATCGTGTCGATCCGCTCGCTGAACCCACTCACCACGAGGGGCAGCAGGTCGTTGGCGAAGCCCGGGTCGATCCCGGAGGTGAAGCACGTGGTGCCGCCCTCCGCACACGCCGCGTTCAGCTGCCGTACCCAGCCGCTCG
>JBDUBS010000023.1:0-2787 GCA_040003875.1 Acidimicrobiia bacterium
TCATCAACGACCACTCCTACGCCATGATCCTCGACACCCACGGCACGCCGGTCTGGTACAAGCGCGCGCCGGTCGGGGTCGCGCTCGACGTGAAGGCGTTCGGTCACGACCGGGTCGCGTTCGCCTCCGCCCCCACGAGCGGTTACGGCCGCGATCCGGGCGACCACTACGACGTCTACGACCTCGAGCAGAACCGAATCGTGGAGCGGGTATCGGCCGTCAGTTCGCCGACCGATTTTCACGACATGATCGTCCTGCCCAACGGCAACCGGATGGTGCTCACCTACCCGATCCGGCACGGGGTCGACCTCACCGGCCTCGACGCCACTCCGGCGCCCGGGCCCAACTCGAACATCGCCGACTGCGAGATCCAGGAGGTGAACCCTGCGGGCCAGCTCGTCTGGAAATGGGACGCCACCGATCACGTCGACCCCGTGGCCGAGAACCAGTTCAACGGCCTCGACGTCATCAACGGCGAGAACGTCTACGACGTCTACCACTGCAACTCGATCGACGCGATCCCCGGTGGTGACGTGCTGCTCTCGATCCGTCACATGAACGCGGTGGTGCGCATCGGCCGCGCCGACAACAAGATCAAGTGGAAAATGGGCGGGACGACGAACAACAAGGACAATGCGCAACACGTGACGGTGCAGAACTACGCGCAGACGGCCACGTCACTGCAGCACGACGCTCGCTACCTCCCCAACGGCAACATCAGCGTGTTCGACAACCAGTCGTTGGGCAGCGGTCCGGCGCAGGGTGTGGAGTTCGCCCTCGACGTGCCCGCCGGCACCGCGCACCCCGTGTTCCAGGCGGGTTCACCCGAGAACAAGAAGAGCTTCGCGACCGGAGACTTCCGTCGTGCTCCCGACGGACACAGTCTCGTGTGCTGGGGCTTCACGGCGTTCGGGGGCCCGGTGCCGATCGTGTTCAGTGAGTTCGACGCCGCCGGTGCCGACGTGCTCGACGTCGGCTTCGTCAACGGCGACGCGCCCTACCGCGCGGTGAAGGCACCAACGAACCGCTTCGACATCAACGTCCTGCGCGCCAACGCCGGTCAGCCGTAGTCGCCGCCCACTATCCGAGCGCTTGTCACTTTGGACGCGCTCACCGTCCTCAAAGTGACAAACGCTCGGGGTTGGGTCAGTAGCGGGCCATCTCGGCGCGGAACTGGTCGAGGCCCATGGAGCCGAGATTCAGTGCGTACCGGTGCCAGTCCTTGAGTGAGAACTCCGCCCCGTGGCGGCCCCTCGCGTCCTCGCGGCTCTCGAGCCACACCCGCTCACCGACCTTGTACGAGATCGCCTGGCCCGGGATGCCGAGGTAGCGGTCCACCTCCGAGCGCATGAACTGCTCGGCGAACATGGCGCGGTCGATCACGAACGGCAACGCGAGAGCGGGTGTCCAGCGCTCGCCCGGGTGATACGACTCGCCCGCAGGGATCGGGAGCTCGAGATGCATCCCGATGTCGACGATCACGCGCACCGCGCGCATCGCTTGGGCCCGCAACATGCCGAGTTCGTAGTCGGGGTTCTCCAGGTAGCCGAGTTCGCCCATGAGCCGCTCCGCGTACAGCGCCCACCCTTCGCCGTGGCCCGAAGACCACGCGAGCAGTCGCTGGAAGCGCGTCAGCTCGTCGGCGAGGTACCGCACCTGGCCCACCTGGAGGTGATGACCGGGTACGCCCTCGTGGTAACAGATCGACACCTCGCCCCACAGCGGGAATCGCGTGTTGCCCATCGTCGGATACCAGGTACGGCCGGGCCGGGCGAAGTCCTCGGACGGTCCCGTGTAGTACATCGCCGACGCGCCACCCGGCGGCGCGATCATCGCCTCGACGGTCTGCACCGGCTCGGGGATGTCGAAGTGCACGCCGTTCATCTCGGCGATGGTGCGATCCATCAGGTCCTGCAACCACGCGCGCAGGTTGTCCTCACCCTCGATGGCCCGAGCAGGATCCGTCTCGAGCAGCTCGATCACTTCGCCGACCGTGCCGTTCGGCAGGATCCGCGCGGCCACCTGGCGGACGGCGTGTTCGATGCGGTGCAGCTCGTCCCAACCCCATGCGTAGGTCTCGGACAGGTCGAGTTCGGTGCCGTTGAAGATCCGGGCGCCGATGGCGTAACGCTCTGCGCCGACGGCGTCGCGCTCGGTCGCGTCCGGTGCATACTCGGCTGCGAGGTAGCGCGAGAAAGACGCGAGGGCCGCGGTCGCGCGCGCGGCCGCGGCGCGAGCATCGGACTGCAACCCGTCGGACCCGAGCCCCGACGCCACGAGGCGATCGGCGAGACCGTCGAAGTAGGGATGGGTCGCCGCCGGATCGAGACCGGCCCAGACGTCGACCTGTTCGATCGCGCCCGTCACCTGTCGTTGGGACGCAACGATCCCTCGGCGCCGCCCTTCGGTGAACGCGGTCTCCAGGCTGGCGAGACACTCGGGCACGCGTGCCATGCGGGCCACGACGGTCGACCAGTCGGCCTCGGTGACGGTCTGGAGCATGTCGAACGCCTCGCGTACGGCCTGCACCGACGATCCGAGCACCGCGATCGAACGCAGGTGCTCACCGCGGTCGTGGAGTTCGACGGCGACCTCTAACCGCTCGCGGATCACGCCCGCGGCCACCCGATCGGCGTCGGAGTCGACCGTGATCGTGTCGAGCGAGTGCAAGGTCAGGCGGTCGTGGTCGGCCCGCTCGGCGGCCGCGTCGGGGGAGAAGTCGGTCAACTCATGGTCGTGGCCGGTGATGCCGTCGAAGGTGGCGGCCATCGGGTCGAGCCGCGCGTA
>JBDUBS010000052.1:0-2785 GCA_040003875.1 Acidimicrobiia bacterium
GGTGGACGCTACGATCCGGGAGATGTCGCTCACGGTGGAACCCATGACCGCCACGATCGGGGCCGAGGTGCGAGGCGTCGACCTGGCCGCCGACCTCGACCCGGACACGGTCGTCGCGATCCGTGACGCGTTGCTCGCATGGAAGGTGATCTTCTTTCGGGATCAGCACACGCTGGACCGGGACCGTCACGTCGCGTTCGGGCGTGCGTTCGGCGACCTCGAAGTGCACCCTTTGACGCCGAAGGACCAGGAGCAACCGGAGATCTTCGTGCTGCCGGCCGGCGGTTCGCACAAGGCACCCGGTCAGTGGCACAGCGACGTCACTTGGCGACCCGAACCGTCGCTCGGTTCGATCCTGCGTGCGGTCGAGTTGCCGCCGGTCGGTGGCGACACGCTCTGGGCCGACATGGGCGTTGCGTACGACCTGCTCGACGACGACACGAAGGCGGAGATCGACCCGCTCGTCGCACTGCACGATTTCACTCGCGCCTTCGGTTTCGGTCAGCCGGACGACGCGCGCGCCCGTATGCGCGAGAAGTATCCGACCGTGGAGCACCCTGTGGTGCGGACCCATCCCGAGACCGGTCGCAAGACGCTCTACGTGAACTCGAGTTTCACTTGCGGGATCAAGGGAATGGACCGCAAGACCGCAGGCCCGTTGTTGGAACGGTTGGAGCGTCAGGCGAGTGTGCCCGACGTCCAGTGTCGGTTCCGCTGGGCGCCGGGCAGCGTCGCGTTCTGGGACAACCGCGCCACCCAGCACATCGTGAGCAACGACTTCCTCCCGGCTCGGCGGGTCATGGAACGGGTGACGGTCGTCGGCGACCGCCCCTACTGAACGGCACGCGCATCCGTCGACTCATGACCCGGTCCCGGGAGCTGCGGTGACGACGGCGTTCGTGCTCTCCGGTGGCGGGAGCCTCGGTTCGGTCCAGGCGGGGATGGTGCTCGCGCTCACCGAGCGGGGGATCTACCCGGACCTGCTGGTCGGCACCTCGGTCGGCGCGATCAACGGTGGTTGGTTGGCCGGCCACACTGGTCCAGCCGGCGCCGCGATGCTCGCCGACACATGGCGTTCCATCCGTCGCGAGCACATCTTCCCGACCGACCTCCGCGGCGGGTTGCTCGGGTTCCTCGGTCGGCGCGACCATCTCGTCAGTCCCCGCGGACTGCGTGCGGTGCTCGAGCGGAATCTCACGTTCAGCCGGATCGAAGATGCGACGATCCCCCTGCAGGTGGTGGCGACCGACATCACGACCGGGGAAGAGCAGGTGCTCGTGCGCGGCGACGCGGTAGATGCGATCACCGCGAGCTCGGCGATCCCGGGCGTGTTCCCGCCCGTGATGGTCGACGACCGTCCACTCGTCGACGGCGCGGTGGCGAACAACGTTCCGATCAGCCACGCGGTCGCCGCCGGCGCGGACCAGATCTACGTGCTGCCGACCGGGTATGCGTGCGCCATGACTCACGCGCCGCGCAGCGCGCTCGGGGTTGCACTCCAGTCACTCACGCTGCTCCTCGCGAAGGGGCTGGCGCGCGACGTCGAACGTTTCGAGAGCGACGTCGCGTTGATGGTGCTTCCGCCGTTGTGTCCCCTCGACGTATCACCCGTCGACTTCTCGCACACCGAGGAACTCATCGAGCGGGCCCGGGTGACGAGCGGCGAGTGGCTCGACCGGCCCCACCAGATGCTGCCTCACGCCGTCCTCGGCCTCCACCGCCACTGACCCGCGCGCTGGCGTCGTTTCGTCGCGGGGCGACGCGCAGCAGCGACGCCGAAGCGCGGAGAGGGTCAGTTGATGGGCTTGGTAAAGACCTCGCGGACCATGGGAGCGAAGTGGTCGAGGGGCTCGTAGTGACCGTCGGGATCGAAGGCGACCTGGTCCCACTCGTCCGCGAACTGCTCGGCGAGATCGAACCACGGCCGGTCGCGGTGACGGTCGCGGAGGTTCGGGTCCTGACCGAAGTGTTCGTAGTAGTGGCGGCCCTGGAAGTCCTGGTGCACCAGGATCACCTGGTGCACGTCGTCGCGGACGTAGGGCCGCAGGATGGCGGCGGCAATGCCGGGGTGACCGAACACCGAGATCAGCTTCCCGATGTCGTGACAGAGGCTCGCGACGATCATCTGCTGGTCGGCGCCGGCCTGCTCGGCGAGGGTCGCGGTCTGGAGCGCGTGGACCAGCTGATTGGTCGAGAAGCCGTCGGTGATCGCTTCGAGGCGCGCGAGCATCGACAGCACCTCCTCGGCGACGCGGGGTTGGTGCTTGAGGGTCTCCGCGCCGATGACGGCCCACTGTTCGGCGGTCGACTCGTCCATGCGGGTGAAGGTCGTGGCCATCTCGGTGCTCCTCGATCGCGGGCTGGTGCCCATTCTGTCGCGAATCGGTCGCGCCACGTAGCGTGCCGCCATGACCGAACTTGTCCACCGGCGGCCCCTGCGTTTCGCGGTGATCGGCGCTGGGATGTCGGGAATTCTCGCCACCGTCAAGCTCACCGGAGCCGGCTACGACGATGTCGTCGTCTACGAGAAGGGTGACCGGGTCGGCGGCACCTGGCGTGACAACACCTACCCGGGGATCGCGTGCGATGTGCCCTCACACTTGTATTCGTACTCGTTTGCCCCGAACACGGAATGGAGCCACACGTTCTCACCCGGTCCCGAGATCCACGCCTATTTCGAGCAGGTCGCGCGGGACCACGGTGTGGTCGACCGGGTGCGCTTCGGGGAAACAGTGGCGCGGTGCGAGTTCGTCGACGGACGGTGGCATCTCGAGACGGCGTCCGG
>JBDUBS010000627.1:0-2782 GCA_040003875.1 Acidimicrobiia bacterium
GTCGCGACCGTGCACATGCTCGGGTCCAACCCCCCGAGCGAGGATGTCAGTAGGGAAGTGGCGATCATCGCTCCCGAGACGATCCGCCGCCTGCCCGCCGGATCACGCCCGGTGCTCGTGCGGTGGAGCTC
Organism: Acidimicrobiia bacterium; assembly: GCA_040003875.1. Classification (GTDB taxonomy): domain Bacteria; phylum Actinomycetota; class Acidimicrobiia; order IMCC26256; family JAENVU01; genus JAENVU01. Next base: position 132 of record JBDUBS010000627.1, read on the forward strand.
GTTCGAGTCGGTCGGGCCAGCCAACGCGCTGGTACTCCAGCTCGAACGTCACGATATCGACGTCCGTGTCCCGGACACGTCCGGCAATCGCCTCGGCTTCGGTCCTCGGCGCACCGACCGAAGCGGTGACCTTCGCGCCGAGCTCGTCGTCGCCGCCCGCGCCGACATCGATGTCGTGGCGCGCACGCCCGGCGCTCGACAACTTGCGTACGTGGGCGCAGTCAGCCGCGACGAGCACACGGTGCTCTTCCGGCGCTACGAGCAGCTCCGCCGACGCGGCGTGGGTGGGTCGGAACACAAGATCGCAGAGATCTCCCGGCGACTGCGCGGGCTCGCGGTGTTCGCGGTGCCTGTGGTCAAGCACGACCGGGTCGCGTGACCGGCTCTCGACTGACCCGGACTCCTCCGTACCCTCAGGCCTTGGCGGCGTCGGCGGCGGCGAGGTTCGCGGTGGCCAACTCGAAGATCCGGGCGGTGCAGCCGGCCATCTCCACCGGCGGCAACAACTCGTCGACGATCTGGGCCGCGAGGGCGTGGAATGCGCGGCCGGCGGGGGAGTCGGGTGCGGAGAGCGCCACCGGTTGGCCGTTGTCGCCGCCTTCGGAGACCTCGGGCTCGAGCGGGATCGAGGCGACGAGCGGTGCGCCGATCTCGTCGGCGAGCGCGGCCCCACCACCCTTCCCGAAGAGCGCGAACCGCTGGCCGTCCGGGGCGACGAACTCGCTCATGTTCTCCACGACGCCGACGACCTTCATGTACGACCGGCGGGCCATGTCGGCGACGCGAGTGGCCACCTTCTGCGCGTTGCGGGCGGGTGTGGTCACGACGAGCATCTCGGCCTGGGGGAGGAGTCGGGCGAGGCCCATCTGCACGTCGCCCGTGCCGGGCGGCATGTCGACGATGAGGTAGTCGAGCTCACCCCAGCGCACGTCGGTGAGGAACTGCTCGACGGCCTTGGTGAGGATCAGGCCGCGCCACATGAGCGCGGTCGACTCGTCGTCGACGAGGAACCCCATCGACACGATCTCGAGGGAACCAGCCGCGCCGCCTTCGGTGTTGGCAACGTCACGGTGATGCGGGACGATCTTGCCGTCCTCGCCACTCAGGCGGCCGTCCACCCCGAGCATGCGGGGCACGCTGAAGCCCCAGATGTCGGCGTCGAGCACCCCGACGCGGAGTCCGCGCGCCGCGAGTGCGGCCGCGAGGTTGACACTCACCGAACTCTTGCCCACCCCTCCCTTGCCGCTCGAGACGGCCAGGACGCGGGTCGTGGTCGGGATCTGGGTGTCGGGGGCGTTCTCCCGTGCGTTCAGCCGGGCCCGCTGCATCGCGGCCGTCTTCTGTTCCGGCGTCATCTCGACCCAGCGGACTTTCACGTCGGCGATCCCCGGCAGGCCGGCCACCTTGGACGCGATCTCGCGCCGGATCTCGGCCTGGAGGGGACAGCCGAGCGTGGTGAGCGCGATGTGGATCGTGACCACACCGTCGGGGTCGATGGCGATGTCGTGCACCATGCCGAGGTCGACGATGCTCGCCCGCAACTCGGGGTCGAGGACCCCGCGCAGCATCCCGCGGACATCGTCGGCGGTCGGTGCTGCCGCGAGGTCGCCCTTGAGGTCGCTCGGGAGTTCGGGGAGGGTTTCGGTTTCGGTTTCGGGGAGGGCTTCGGTCATGGAGCCTGGTTCCGTGAGAGGCATGAGAACAATAAAAACAGTCTCGACCTTGAAAATATGCCCGACCGTCGGTACCGTCAAGGGATGGAGCTCGAAGTCCTCAAGGCCCTCGGCGACGAGACCCGCTACGCCTTGTATCGGGAGATCGCCGGTTCCACCGCGCCGCATTCGGCCGCCGAGCTCGCCGAGGCCCTCGGGCTGCACCCCAACACGGTGCGCCTGCACCTCGAGAAGCTCCGAGAAGTGGGACTCGTCGAGGTCGAGGCCATCCACCGAGGCACGGTGGGGCGGCCCCAGCACCGCTACTCGCTCGCACCCGGCGCGCCCGGTCTCGGGTTGGACCCGCCGAGTCACGTGCTCCTGGCGGCGATGTTGGGCGCGCTGGCTGAGGCGAGCGGAGCCGATGCGAGTGCGGCGCGCGCCATCGGACACACCTGGGGCACGAAGACCGCGCCGCGGACCCCGGCGGCGAGCTGTCTCGGCCTGCTGGCCCAGGAACTCGACCACCTCGGGTTCGAACCGGCCGCCGACGACTCCGCTTCCGCCACCGGGGCGACGGGCGACCCCGCCGGCGTCACGAGAATCGACTTCCTGCACTGCCCCTTCCGGGAGCTTGCCGAGGCCTATCCGGAACTGGTGTGCAACCTCCACCGGGGGATCTGCGAAGGCCTGGTGGACGCCCGCCGGGGAACAGTCACGAGCTTCTCGACGTTGTACCAACCCGACCCCTGCCACGTAGTGGTCGCGCTACCCTGATCACCCCCTGAAACTCAAACGGAGCTACCACGATGAGCATGTTCACCGTCACCGACACCCGGGCGCAGTTTCTCCTCACCGACGCCGCGTCGACCAAGGTCAAGACCCTGATCGAGGCCGAGGACACCCCCGGCCTCGCGTTGCGGGTGGCCGTGCGTCCCGGTGGCTGCTCGGGCTTCAGCTACGAGATGTTCTTCGACGCCGACGTCGCCGACGACGACG
>JBDUBS010000201.1:0-9259 GCA_040003875.1 Acidimicrobiia bacterium
GTGCAGGGTCGCGAAGACCAGGTGGCCGGTCTCGGCCGCGGTGAGCGCGGTCTGGATCGTCTCGAGGTCACGCATCTCACCGACGAGGATGACGTCGGGGTCCTGGCGCAGGACGTGGCGCAAGGCCTCGGCGAACGACTTCGTGTCCTCGCCAACCTCCCGCTGGTTGACCACCGCGCGCTTGTGGGTGTGCAGGAACTCGATCGGGTCCTCGACCGTCATGATGTGGACCGCCTTCTCGCGGTTCACGATGTCGATGAGCGACGCCAGCGTGGTGCTCTTACCCGAACCGGTCGGTCCGGTGACGAGCACCAGACCGCGCGGGAGATCGGCGAAGTTCTTGACGGTGTCGGGCACGCCGAGGTCGTCGAACGGGACGATCTCGTAGGGAATCGCCCGCATGACCGCCCCGACGTTGTCCCGCTGGAGGAACACGTTGACGCGGAACCGGCTCTTGCCGGGCAGCGAGTAGGAGCAGTCGAGCTCGAGGTCGTTCTCGAACTTTTCCCGCTGCTTCTGCGTGAGGATCGCGTAGATCATCTCGCGGATGTCCGAACCGGAGAGCCGGTCGATCCCTTCGACCACCTGGAGCTCACCGTGCACCCGGATGACCGGAGGGCTGCCGGCAGTGAGGTGAAGGTCGGAACCGTGCTGTTCGAGCACCTTGATGAGCAGGTCGTTGACGTGGATGCCCTCGACCTCGTCCTCGGCCGGGTCCACACCTCGATCGTGGGCGTGCAGCGCCGGAACCGCCGGACCGTAGACCGAATCGATCGCGTGCTGGATCTCGTAGCGACCTGCGGCGGCGGGGATGATCTCGTAACCGCTCGCCGCACCGACGGCCTGGACCGAGGCGTCGTCACCCGGGTCGGGGAACGCAACGACGAGGCGGGTGCCGTCGAAGTCGACGCCGATCACCTGATGTTCACGCGCGATGTGCTCGGGCACCATCATCGCCGCATCGGGGTGCAGCGGCGTCTCGGTGAAGTCGATGAAGCGGACGCCGACGGTCTCCGCGACTGCTGCGGTCAGGTCTTTCTCCGACACGAGCCCCTCACGTCGCAACACGGAGGGCAGCGCGTCGCCGGTGCGTCGGGAATCGGCCATGGCAATGGCCAGGTCGTCGCGGGACAGCACGTGCCGCTCCACGAGGAACTCACCCAAAACTCGCGCCTGACTTGACAGCATCTTCTGCCTCCTTGCATGGCGTATCGGCCTCCGGTTCCCGAGACTGAAGAGCGACTGTGACGCCGGCCGCACCCGCCGCCGGGCCGAAAGAGCCGCCGGACCCCCGGCCGAGGGCAAAAGGCCGCTCAATCCGACCCCAGGAACCGCCGATGGATCGGATGTGATCCACGAACTCGTCGACAATCCGTCCCCCGTCTCCGCTGCCCGGCGCCGGATCGGGGACCTCTTCGTCGAGCAGGGAATCATCGACGACCAGCACGTGGCCGAGGCGCTCGACGTCCAGCGTCGGACCGGTGGTCGCCTGGGTGAGATCCTGATCGAGTTGGGCTTCGTCACCTCGCTCGACTCCGCACGCGTGCTGGCGAGTCGACTGGGCATGGAGTTCGTCGACCTCGAGGCCGCACCGCTCGACGACATCATCGCCCAGCGGATCCCCGAGGAGATCGCTCGTCGCTATCGCGCGATCCCGATCTCCGAGTCCGACGGTGTGTTGCGGGTGGCAGTCGCGGATCCGACCGACGTTTTCGCGCTCGACGATCTCCAGGTGATCACGAAGTCATCGATCATCCCGATGGTCGCGGACCCGGCCCAGCTCCTCGAGTGCGCCAACCGCATCTGGACCAAGCCCAGCATGGAGAGCCGCATCGACGACGCGGTCGACGTCCACGACTTCGAGCCCGAGCACCTACTGGTTGCCGAGACCGAGGACGCACCGATCATACGGCTCGTCGACGCGATGGTGAACCAGGCAATCGCCGAACGCGCGTCCGACATCCACATCGAACCGTCCGACGATCGGGTGCGGATTCGGTTCCGTGTCGACGGAGTGTTGCACGACGCGTCGTACACACCGCGCGGCGTACTCCGCCCGATCGTGAGCCGCCTGAAGGTCATGGCCGGCTGCGACATCACCAATAGTCGGATGCCCCAGGACGGTCGTTTCTCGCTGACCGGCCACGGCCGCCAGGTCGACGTCCGGATGACCACCCTGCCGACGTCGTCCGGTGAAGCGATCGTGCTCCGGCTGCTCGACACGTCACGCGGCGTCCTCGAGCTGAGCGCGCTCGGGTTCGAGCCCGACGAACTCGCCCGCTACCAGAAGTCGTACCGCGCATCCCAGGGTGCGATCGTCGCGGCCGGTCCGACCGGTTCGGGAAAGACGTCCACGCTCTACGCGACGCTCGCGAAGCTCAACGACCCGAGCCGCAGCATCGTCAGCGTCGAAGACCCAGTCGAGTACCACATGGACGGCGTGAAGCAGATGCAGGTCGGTCGGCGCGGCAGCTTCGGTTTCGCCGGTGCGCTGCGCTCGATCCTGCGGGCCGACCCCGACGTCATCATGGTCGGCGAGATCCGTGACGCGGAGACTGCGCTCATCGCGGCCGAGGCCGCGTTGACCGGCCACCTCGTGATGAGCACCATCCACACGCTCAGCGCCTCGACCGTGCCGGTCCGGCTGGTGGAGATGGGCGTCGAGCCGTACCTGGTGACATCGTCGCTGCAATGTGTGGTGGCCCAGCGGCTCGCACGGAAACTGTGCGAGGTCTGCAAGGTGATGTCCGAGCCCACCGAACAGGAACTCGAGTTCACGGTCGCACCCGACCGCGAACCGCTCCGCGAGGTTGCACGGCCCGTCGGCTGCCAGCATTGCGCCAACACCGGCTACTACGGACGAGTCGCGATCTACGAGGTCATGGCGATGAGTGAAGAGATCGGCGCCCTCATCGCACGCCGCGCCTCCGGTCCGGAGATCCAACGCGTCGCGGTGGACAACGGGATGCGAACCCTGCGCATCGCCGGTGCCCACCGAGTACACGAAGGTGTCTTCGGCCCCGACGAACTCCTCCGCGTCCTCTCGTAACCCCCCCCAACCCCCCAACTTGCGTCGCAAACCCGCGATAGTCGCGGGTTTGCGACGCAAGTTGGTATTACGCGGCTTCTCGATGCATCATCAGCGCGAGGTCGTGGGGGCGGGTGGCGGCGGCCAGTGCGACGTGACGGGTGATGGTCCCGGCCTGGTAGAGCGCGAGGGCGGCCTGATCGAAGAGCTGCATCCCGTAGTACGAACCGTCGCGGATGACCTCTTCGAGTTCGTGGGTCCGTTCGGCGTCGATGATGCGGTCGAAGACGCGACCGGTGGCGACGAGCGTCTCGACGATCGGCACTCGGCCTTCGAGGTCGGCACGTGGTACCAGCCGCTGCCCGACGACGCCGCGGAGCGATCCCGCGAGTGACGCCCGCACCTGACCGTGATGCGCGGCGGGAAAGAAGTCGAGAATCCGGTTGACGGTCTCGGTCGCGGTGGTGGTGTGGAGCGAGGCGAGGACGAGATGGCCGGTCTCGGCCGCCGCGAGGGCCGCCCAGACAGTCTCCGCATCACGCATCTCGCCGATGAGGATGACGTCGGGGTCCTGCCGCAACACCATCTTGAGCGCCGACCGGAAGCTGTCGGTGTCGGAACCGATTTCCCGCTGGCTGATGAGGCACCGATCTTCCTGGTGGCGAATCTCAACCGGGTCCTCGATGGTGACGATGTGGGCATCGCGTGTGTGGTTGATGTGTTCGACCATGGAGGCGAGGGTCGTGGTCTTGCCCGAACCGGTCGAACCCGTGACGAGGATCAGGCCGCTCGTCTCTTCCACCATCCGGCTCAGCACAGCGGGGAGCCCGAGATCGGCGAGCGTGGGCACGGTCGGCAGCACGTAGCGGATCGCGATGGCGATGGTGCCCTGCTGGCGGAACACATTGACGCGGAAGCGTCCGACGCCCGGGACCTCGTGCGCGAAGTCGATCTCACCACGGGTCGCGAATGCGTCGCGCCGGAACTCCGGCATGATCAGCTCCGCGATCTCGGCGACTTCGCTCTCGGTCAGCGGGGATCCGCGCAACGGTGTGAGCCTCCCGTCGACCCGGACGGTCGCGGGGCGCCCCATCTTGATGTGCAGGTCCGAGGCTCCCATCTCGACGACGCGCGCGAGGAGCCCGCTGAGGTCGGGATCGGCGAACTGCCGGCGGTCCGCGTCTCCGCGGTTTTCATTTCGGCGATCAGGCGACAACGCGAAACACCTCTTCCAAACTGGTCATCCCCGCCGCGACCTTGCGGAGTCCGTCCCCCCGGAGGGGGACCATGCCCTGCATGACTGCGGCCTTCTTGACATCTTCGGTCGATCGACGCTCGATGATGAGCCGCTCGACCTCTTCGGTCACCGAAAGCACCTCGTGCAAGGCAAATCGTCCCTTATATCCGGTTCGCCCGCACGCGTTACAGCCCACCGCCCGGTACAACGTCGGCCACTCGGCCGTGGCGTCCATCGGCCAGCCGGCCTCGATCAGCTCCGGTTCGGTCGGCTGGTACGGCTCGGCGCAGTGGTGACACAGTCGTCGCGCCAGCCGTTGGGCGAGCACACAGCTGAGCGCACTGGTCACGAGGAACGGTTCGACGCCCATCTCCACCAGCCGCTGCGGGGTGGAGGCCGCATCATTGGTGTGGAGGGTGGTGAGCACGAGGTGACCGGTCAGGGCCGCCTCGATGGCAATCGTCGCGGTCTCCTTGTCCCGGATCTCACCGACCAGCACGATGTCGGGGTCACACCGGAGGATGGAGCGCAGCGCCGCCGCGAAACTGAGCCCCGCCCGCGAGTGGATCTGTACCTGGTTGATCCCGGCGAGTCGATACTCCACCGGGTCCTCGACGGTGATGATGTTGCGGTCGACCTGGTTCAGGATGTTGAGCGTGGCGTAGAGCGTCGTCGACTTCCCGGATCCGGTCGGTCCGGTCACCATGATGGTTCCGTACGGCTTGGTGTACGACGTCTCGTATCGTGCGAGCACGTCCGGTAGGAACCCCTGGTCATCGAGCGTCAGCAGCGCCTGACTCTTGTCGAGGATTCGCATGACGACCTTCTCGCCGTACACCGTCGGCAGGGTCGCGACCCGGAGATCGACGCTCTGCCCGCCGACGCGTGCGGAGATCCTCCCGTCCTGGGGAACCCGGCGCTCGGCGATGTTGATGTCGGCCATCACCTTGAGCCGGCTGATCACTCCGGCCTGGATCGCCTTCGGCGAACGCATGGCCTCGTGGAGCACACCATCGATGCGGTACCGAATCCGCATGTCGTGCTCCATCGGTTCGATGTGGATGTCCGATGCCCGGTCCGAGACGGCCTGGGTGATCACCAGGTTCACGAATTTGACGATCGGGGCGTCTTCGATCAGCTCGTCGATCTTGCCGGCGTCGATGTCCTCGGCGAACTCGGTTGCGGCCTCCTGGGCCATCGTGTCCACTTCGCCGTCGAGCCGGTGGACCTTGTCGATCAGCTGCTGGACCTGGCTCGGCGGCGAGACGACGGTGACGACCTCGGCCCCCGTCATGGCGCGGATGTCGTCGGCGGCAAAAATGTTCGACGGGTCGGCCATCGTCACCACGAGGCGACCTTGGGCGTCCCACTGGATCGGGATCGCCTGGTAGCGGCGGACGAGCGACTCGGGGACAAGCAACGTCACCGACGTGTCGATGCTCATCTGATCGAGGTCGACGAAGCCGAGCCCCACCTGTTCGGCCAGGGTCCGCACGAGGTCGGCCTCCGAGATCCGACCGAGTTCGATCAGTATCCGGCTGAGTGGCTTGCCGTTCTTCTCGTTCGCGGCGAGCGCGACGTCGAGATCGGCCTGGGTGATCAGTCCTTGTTGCAGCAGCAGTGTGCCGAGCTGGGCACCGTTCGACACGCGACCTCCTCCACCACAACGTCCACGAGCGCGAGACGTGGTCGATATCGGCAGGCTTAGGGGGGTGCTGAAGGGTCAGTCGTCCTTCAATCCGGAGAACATCCGGAGCAGATCGCTGCGGTCCACCACGATCTGAGCGCGATCGGGCGCGTCCGGTGTCGGCGCCCCGGAGCCGGCGTCCGGGACCGGACCCGGGTCCGAAAGTCCGGCCCGGGAGGCGAGATCGGCCCGCTCGCGAGCCAGTTCCTCGCGGTCCGTCGTCGGGTGGAGCGTTTCGATTCCCGACGTCGACGCCCTCAGGTCCGGCGCGCCGCCGCCCGAGGCCACGGGGTTGGGCACGGAGGTCGGACGGGGCTCGGGTGCTGCCGGCACCGGGCCCGGATCAGGAGGAGCGATTCCCGCCGACGGGGGGCCCGGATCGGTCCCAGTGACGTCGAGCACACCGTCGTGCAGCACCGTGTCGATGGCGCCCGCCCGGGCGGTCGCGAGCGCCCGGGCCGCGTCGACCACGACCCGGATCGCGCCGGCCAGGATCAGGTTGCGCACCTCGGGCGCCACGACGATGAGACTGGCCCCGATCCGGTGCGAGATCTCACGAATCGTCGCGGTCCCGTCGACCAACTCGAGGACTTGGAACCCCACCGCGGTGAGCGTCACCGACGGCACAGAAATCGAGCCCGTCCGCTCGAGACGCGACTCGAACGACTCCACCGCAGTCATGATCGCCGGCCATTCCCGGGCGATGACCGCCGCCCGCTCGAGCACCGGCCCGACCGGGATCATGATCGCGGCCGGCCACGGCGGTGCAGCGTCAGGTCGGAAGTCGAACTCGGCCTCCCGGCTCCTCAGCAGGGTCACACAGACCTCGAGCACTCGCGTCTCGAGCGCGTCACGACCTTCGACCGGCCCTGCGAGATCCGCGACCTCTCCCGCGACGAGTTCACCGGATGCGAAGAACAGCGCACCGTCCACCTCGCGCCCGCGCACCATCAACGCACCACTCGCGGCGGTCCGCTCGATCAGTCCGAGGACCTCGGCGAGCGGGAACAGGTCGAATGTGCCCGACAACAACGGGAGCGCCTCCAAGGTTTCGCACCCATCGTGTCGGCATCCACGCCCCGTGTATTGAGCGGCATGCGATCCGGCCCGCGCTTCAGGTGGCCGCGGCCCGCATCGCGTCCAGCGGTGCGGCGACGCCGGTCCAACGCTCGAAGGACAACGCGGCCTGGTGCACCAGCATGTCGAGGCCGCCGACCGGATGGGCTCCGCAGGCTGCAGCGCGGGCCAGGAGCGGCGTCTCGAGGGGGTGGTACACGAGGTCCACGACCCACTGCCCCGCGCTCGGCTCGAGTGGAATGTCGTGATTGTCACCCATACCGATCGGGGTGGCGTTGACCACGACGTCCGCGCCGGGTAACGGCCCGTCCGGCCAGGGCGCAGCCGTGACGCCTTCCACCGCCGCCGCGACCTCCTCTGCCGCGCGGTCTCGACGCGCCGCGACCGTGACCCGGGCCCCGGCACCGACGAGCGCCGCGCCCACGGCACGCGCGGCGCCGCCGGCTCCGAGGATCACCACCGAGCGGCCCGCCGGTTCGAGACCGGCATCGGCCACCGCTCGGAGGAACCCCTCACCGTCGGTCGAGTCACCGAGCAGGGTGCCGTCGGGGCGGACCACGACGGTGTTCACCGAACCGAGTCGGGCGGCAGCATCGGTGAGTTCGTCACACGCGCGCGCCGCGTCGGCCTTGTGCGGCATCGTGACGTTCACCCCGGCGATCCCGAGAGTCGGCAGCGATCGAATCGCGTCGTACCCCGCGCCGGACGCGACCTCCAACGCGACGTACACCCAATCGAGTCCCGTGGCGGCGAACGCCGCGTTGTGGATCGCGGGCGATCGCGAGTGGCGCACGGGCGCGCCGATGACCGCGGCGAGCCGGGTCTCGCCGGTGATCACGGCAGGACTCCGCGCCGGCGAGCGTCGGCGATGTTCGCCTCGTGCTCGGCAAAGGTCACCGCGAAGGCGTGCTTGCCGGACTTGTCGGTCAGCACGTAGTACTTGTAGGGCACGTTGGCCGGTGCGAGAGCAGCACGTAACGACGCCTCGGTGACGGTCGAGATCGGCGTCGGTGGAAGTCCGGCGACCTTGTAGGTGTTGTACGGCGAATTGCGGGCGAAGTCGGCATCGGTGAGCGGCGCAGTACCGCCCCCGCGCGCGTAGACGACCGTCGCATCGATCTGGAGCGGCATCTTGTCGCGCAATCGGTTCTCGACGACCGCGGCGATGAGCGGTCGATCCACGTCGAGGCCGGCTTCGCGTTGGATGAGCGACGCCACGATCACGGCACGGTACGGGTCGGGCGCGGCACCCAGACCCACGGCGGCACCGTGGCGGTCGAAGGTCCGGACGAGCCTCCGCAGGATGGTGGCTTCGTTCTCGGTATCTGCGACGAAGTAGGTGTCCGGCCACGTGAGCCCCTCGAGCGACTGGACCGAGGCCGGTTGGAACTTCGATCGGATCGTACCGGCCGCGGCGGCGTCGAGGAATGCCTTGGTCGTTCGGCCCGGGAGCTGCCCGACGCGCTCGGCGACCTGGGCGAACGTGAGCCCGGGCGGGAGCGCCAACTTGCGGAAGTTTTGGCGCGGGCCGTGATCGAGCGCGTCCATGGCGGCCTGCGCACCGAGATCCTGGTGCAGCCGGTACTCGCCGGCCTGGAACGACCGGGAGCCGGAGACGCGCGCGTAGATCCGGAACGCGAGCGCCGATCCGATGACGTGGTGGTCCTCGAGGCGCTGCGCGATCCCGTCGATCCCCGTCCCTTTCGGGATGACGACCGTCACCGGCGCACCGGGATCTCCGGGCGGCGTCACCTGGTACCAGAACCAGCCGGCGGCCACCAAGAAGGGCAGGGTCAGGAGGAACAACACGAGCAGGACCCGACCCCGCCGCGATCGAGTCGGCCGGCGCCGAGCGCGACGCGAGGCGGGTGCACCGAGCACTCCGATCGCCTCCGTCGCGTGATCGGGCGTGCCATCGGTCGCGCCGAGGTCCTCCTCGTCGCTCACGTCTCGTCCGCTGGGCTCAGCACGGCGCCCTGCCGGCTTGGCGGCTCACTCCGCTCACGCTTCCCGCCGGTTGCCCTGAGACTCGAGGTAGCCCTGCAGGATCACCGCGGCGGCCACCTGGTCGACCTTGCCCTGGCGCGCCTTGCGTTTCACGCCGGCGCCGATGAGCGACCGGGTTGCGATGACGGTCGTGAGTCGCTCGTCGTAGAGCTCGAAGCGCAGTGTGGGCGCGAGTTCGCGGAGCGCCTCGACCTCGGCGCGCGCCGCTTTGGCCGCGGGACCC
>JBDUBS010000395.1:0-2766 GCA_040003875.1 Acidimicrobiia bacterium
CCCTCTCGCATTCAGGCGATCGCGCGCAACTTCGGGGGACTCACTCCAACTTGTCGAGCCTGGCCATTCCGATGCGGGGCGGAGCCGATAAGTCCAGGCACTCTCGACCAGAAGATAGCGAACTCGACCGTTGCCTGCCCCCGTTCGTGGGGGCAGGCAACCGATCGGGCCGACCGGGGCGATCGCACGATCAACCCGGGAGGATCTTGCCGATGAGCGTGTCGAACAACTTGCCGATCGCGTGACTCTTGGTGGCCCACGTAAGGACCAATGTCCCGATCGCGGCGGCACCGAGGATCACCAACGCGTACTCGGCGGTGGTCTGACCCACCTCGCTCACGACGGCTCGGGTCCGGCCGAACCCGGCCGACAACACACTGAGGAAATGACGCAGCATCTGCTGACTCCTTGAGGAGTGGACGAATGAACTCGGGGAAGTTCGGGGGAGGTCGCGGTCAGAGGTGCGACATGGCCGAGATGACCGCCGGCGCCACCGTCAACAGTCCGAAGGCGGGCAGGACCAGAAGCACCAACGGGAACAGCAGCTTCACCGGCAGCGTCCGGGCGCGAGCCTCGGCCCGCCGTCGCAGCGCCGATCGGGACTCGTCGCCGAGCCGCGCGAGTGTCGGGCCGGCGGGTGCGCCGAGCCGGGCACTTGCGATCAACGCGTCGGTGACCGGATGGAGCGCCGGGAGTTCGGCGGCCAGATCGTCGAGTGCCTCGGGGAGTGCGGCACCGAGTCGCACCGACACGAGCGCGCGGCCGACGGGACCGACGACGAGCGGTGGTCCCCAGCGGGCCACGGTCTCGAGCGCGCCGGCCGGACTGACGCCCGCACCCACTGCGACCGCGAGCAGGTCCAGCACGGTCGGAAGTTCCCGCTCGATCTGCCCGGCCCGCCGCTGCCGACGCCGTATCCGCAGTAGACCGCGCCCTACCCGCGCCACCACTCCTCCATCCCACCGCGCCCTCGGCGCGCTCGCGATCGGCGCCGTCAGTTCGACCCGCCGCGCGACGACCTGGCGGCGGGCGCGTCCGACCAAAGGAACGGCGAAGATCGTGCCCCAACCGAGACCGCATCCGATGGCGAGTACGGACCTCACGGCGCGGCTCCGAGGAGTGCCCGCATCCACAACGCGGCCAGGCCCTCGAGGGTCAGACCGACGAGCAGACACACGAGGCCCGGGCCCGTCGAGATGAGGACTCGCGACGACGCGGGGTCGGTAGCGGTCGCGAACACCAGATAGGCGAGCGGCGCCGCGCCGACCACGACGGCCGACACGCGGGCCTGCGCCGACAACGCGAGGGCCTCGCCGAACGCCGCGTCGTCGTCGCGCAGTGAACGGACCACACCGTCGAGGGCCATGGCCGCCGACCCACCCATCGTCGACGCCATGGCCAGCGCGCCCGCGACCGAACGCACCCCGGCGACCGGTCGTTCGACCACCCACCGCGCCAACGCATCGTCCAGCGAGGCACCCAGCGCGAGGCGCGCATCGATCCGGGTGAAGTCCGATTGGAGCGGTCCCGAGCGGGCCGCGCCCGCACGCACCGACTCGACGACGGTCCCTCCCGCGCGGAGTTGCGCGATGACGTGGTCGAGCACGCCGGGCAACGCGACGCGCGCGGCACGGTCGGCATGGTGGGCCCGGAGTCGTAGCCCGATCGGTGGCGTCACGAGACCGGCAATTACCACTGGTACCACGAGGGCGGGCACCGCCATCATCGCCAACCATGCGGTCACTCCGACACCAAGCGCCCACCACCGGACCGCGACCTCGGGCGCAACCGGGATCTCGGCGCGCGTCAACGCGATCGAGAGCGGGACGGCGATCCGGTTCGGGAGAAACGGGCGCGCCGGCCGGAGCGGCCGCGAGCGATCGGCAACCGGCATGCGACGCGCGGCACGGATCAAACCTGCGCTGAGCGCGAGGCCGAGGCCGATCGCCGGCGCGGCAAACAGATTCACGATGCCACTCCGCGCCGCGGGGGCCGGATTCGTCCGGCGCACTCGATGAGGCGCCCGGACCGCCGCTCGAAGATCGGGCGCACGCCGAAAGTGCCGGCGGTGGGTTCGACCGTGACTTCGACGATGGACTCGATGCGTCGCGCGCCGGTACCGGTGCGACCGACCTGGATCACCACGTCGATCGCGGCGCGGAGTTGCTCACAGATGGCCTCGTGGGGCAGGCCGGTATCGCCGAACAGTGCGAGGGTGGACAGTCGACGCAACGCGTCGACCGGGCTGTTCGCGTGCACGGTCGACAGGGACCCCTCATGCCCGGTGTTGAGCGCCTGCAGGAGGTCGAGTGCCTCCGCGCCGCGCACCTCCCCGACCACGAGGCGGTCGGGGCGCATCCGGAGCGCAGCACGCACGAGATCCCGTACCGAAACCGCTCCGACGCCTTCCGCGTTGGCCGGACGCGCTTCGAGCCGGACCACATGGTCGCCGGCCAGGCGCAACTCGGCGGTCTCCTCGATGGTGATCACCCGGTCGACCGGCCCGATGAAGTCGGTGAGGGCATTCAACAACGTGGTCTTGCCCGAACCCGTACCGCCCGAGATCAGCACGTTGCAGCGCGAGGCGCCGATGACGCCCAGCACGCGGGCGCCTTCGGGGCTGATCGAGGCGTATTCGACCAGGTTGCGCATCGTCAGCTTGTCCTTCTTGAACTTCCGGATGGTCAGGGTGGGACCATCCAGCGCCAAGGGCGGGGCGATGACGTTGACGCGGCTGCCGTCGGGGAGGCGGGCGTCGCAGATCGG
>JBDUBS010000098.1:0-2764 GCA_040003875.1 Acidimicrobiia bacterium
GTTGGCGATCCGAATCGCGTCCTCCTCGTCGCGGAACGGGATGATCGATGCGACCGGACCGAAGATCTCCTCCTGGGCGACCTTCATCGAGTTGTCGACGCGGGCGAGGACTGCGGGGCTCAGGTAGAAGCCGGGATCATCGGGCACGACACCACCGCTCACGCGTTCGGCGCCCTCGCCGTCGGCGATGTCGAGGTAGTCGAGTGATACCTGGCGTTGGGCGGCGGAGATCATCGGGCCGATCTCGGTCGACTCTTCGAGCGGCGCGCCGATCGTCAAGGCTTCGGTGGTGCGGGTGAACGCGGCGACGAAGTCGTCGTAGATCGACGCCTCGACCACAATACGGCTGCGAGCGCAGCAGTCCTGCCCGCTGTTGGCGAAGACCGACATCGGGGTCTCGGCCGCGGCCTTCTCCCAGTCGGCATCGGCGAAGACCACGCACGCGGACTTGCCGCCGAGTTCCAACGAGACGCGGGTGATGTTCTCCGAGGACGCCCGCAGGATCGACGCGCCGGTGGTGGTCTCGCCGGTGAACGCGATCTTGTCGACGCGCGGGTCGCCGACCAGTGCGTCGCCGATGATCCGGCCCGGTCCCGGGAGGACCGAGACGCACCCGGCCGGCACTCCGGCCTCGACCAGGATCTCGCCGAGTGCAAGCGCGGAGAGGGGAGTGAGCGACGCCGGCTTGATGATCACGGAGTTGCCGCAGGCCAAGGCGGGCGCGGTCTTCCAGGTGGTGATAAGGAGCGGGAAGTTCCACGGCACGATGAGCGCGCAGACCCCGACGGGCTCCCGCAGGACCAGATCGATCCCGGCGTCCTGGACCGGCACCGTCTCGCCGAAGATCTTGTTGGCCGCGCCGGCGTAGTACTCGAAGACGTCGGCCGCGGCGTTGATCTCCCAGCGCGCGTCGCCGATCGGCTTTCCGGCGTTGCGAGCTTCGAGCGTTGCGATCGTCTCCGAGCGCTCCCGGATCAGGGCCGCGACCCGCAGCAACACTTTGCCGCGCGCCGTCGCGCTCTGACCGGCCCACACGCCCGAGTCGAACGAGTCGCGGGCCGCCCGGATCGCCGCCTCCACCTCGCTTGCGCCGCCCGACGCGACGGTGGCGAGTGGTGTGGCCGTGGCAGGTTCGAGCACGTGCAGTTCGGCGCCGTCGGCCGCCGGGCGAGGTGTTCCACCGATGAGGAGATCCATCCCCGCACCGTACCGGGCGTCCGACGGCTGACCCGAGATCGACGCGCGTCTGTGCAAGGGTCGGGGATGGCGCGGCGATGGTGGGCGATGGTGCTCGTGCTGGCGCTGATGGGTTGCGCGAACTCTGTGCCCGGGAGGACCGCGGCGCCGCGACAATCGTCCACCTCCGGGCCGAAGTCCACCACGACCTCGCGGCGGCCCACCCCGGTGCTCGACTGGAAGTCGTGCGACGCGGGCGAGTGCGCGACGCTTCCCGTTCCGGAGGACTACCGGAAACCCGACGGCACGACCATCGATCTTGCCGTCGCCCGGTCGTCGAAGGCCCGGGATGGTCAACGGATCGGCAGCCTGGTGGTGAACCCGGGCGGCCCCGGAGCCTCGGGGGTCGACATCGCCTCGTACGTCTCGTCGAGTCTGCCGCGATCGGTGACCGACCGGTTCGACGTCGTCGGTTGGGATCCACGGGGCACGGGCGCGAGTCGTCCGGTCGACTGCGGGGACCATCTCGATTATCTCTTCGACGTCGACACCGCTCCGGACGCACCGGGCGAGCTCGCGGCGTTGGAAGGATCGGCGCGACGGTTCGTCGCGGGATGTGTTGCGGGGAGTGGCGATCTGCTTCGGCACATCTCGAGCGTGGACACCGTGCGCGACCTCGATCAGCTTCGCACCGCGTTGGGTGACGCGCAGCTCACCTACCTCGGACTCTCGTACGGGACCTATATCGGCGGCCTCTACGCCAGCATGTTTCCGGACCGGGTCCGGGCACTCGTGCTCGACGGCGCGGTCGATCCACAACTGTCGGTCGCCGACGTCGCAATCCAGCAGGCGAAAGGATTCGGGAACGGGCTCGACGCGTTCTTCGTCTGGTGCCGCGACCACACCGCGTGCCGCTTCCATCACGACGGCGATCCGGCTGCCGCGTATGCCGCACTCGCGCGCCGTATCGACGCGCGCCCCATCGCTGCCGACGGCCGAACGTTCGGTCCGACCCAGCTCGACGTCGCGGTGGCGGCGTTCCTGTACAGCGGGGCGGCGGCCTACCGTCAACTCGCGGACGGGTTGCGAGATCTCGAACGCGGGGTGATCGGCTCGCTCGCGGTCTCCTTCGACGAGTACATGGGCCGCAAGGGTGAGACCTACAACTCCGAATGGCCGGCGTTCATCGCGATCAGCTGTGCCGACGGACCCAACCTGACGCTGACCGAGGTCGAGGCGGCCCAGCAGCGAGCGGCGGTCGAGGCACCCCAGTTCGGTGCGGGCAACATCGGTCTCAACTTTCCGTGCTCGTACTGGCCGTATCCCCCGACCCGCACCGCCCCGTTCGCCCTTTCGGCACCGACCGCAGCACCGATCGTCGTCGTCGGGACGACGGGCGATCCGGTGACGCCGCTGGCCTTGGCGCAAGGCCTGGCCCGAGAGTTGGGGTCGGGGCGCCTGGTGACGGTCACCGGCAGCACGCACACGGCCACGCTGAACGGCAACGGATGTCTCGACGCCATCATCACCCGTTACCTGGTCGACCTCGAGGCGCCGAAGGCCGGTGCGACCTGCGGATAGAGCCCCC
>JBDUBS010000397.1:0-2757 GCA_040003875.1 Acidimicrobiia bacterium
GTGAGGCCGACCGCGCTCGGGTCGACGTCGCCGGTGTCGATGACGTGTCCGAAGTCCGATCGGTGCACGAACCGCAGGTCGACGTTGCCGGACCCGGCGACGACCGTCATGGTGTGCCCGGTGATCGCACTCCACCGCCGCGCCGACTCCGCAACCTGAGCGAGGTCCTCCGCCGTGGGGTCGCCGGAGATGTGGATCGTCGGGTTCCCGGTCCAGCGTTCGAGGATCGGCCGCCGGGCCGCCGTCGCAGTCGCGGTGGTGAAGGTCAGTTCGAGGAAGGCCTGTTGCTCGTACGGGGTGACGACGATGCCGGAACGGCGGGCGAGCTGGCGGCCCAGCACCTGGGCGGCACTTCCGGCCGAGGCGCGGTTGGCGGCTGCGGTGGAACGATGGCCGGCTGCGGTCGACGCACCCGCGCCGCAGCTCGCTCCGAGCAGGATGGCCACGGCGGGCGCCGCGACGCGCCGGATCATCTCGTGTTGTCGCCAGCCCACGGCCGAAACGGTACTCGGCGTCGGGACGGTCGAAGTTCGTGCCGCCGGGCCGCCGCGCGGGCGTCGATCAGGTCCGGCGTGCGAGCGACAGCGCGAAGTCGCCGGCTTGGTCGGTCCACCATTCGACCAGCTCGAAGCCCGCAGTCGTGAGCTCGTCGGCCACGCGTTCGCGCCGGAACTTGGAACTGATCTCCGTCCGCATCTCCTCACCGGCACCGAACGCGACATCGAGGTCGAGCGCGCCGACGCGGACGGCTACTGCCCGCCGGGCTCGGAGCCGCATCTCGATCCACTCGTCGGCGGCGTTCCAGATCGCGACGTGGTCGAAGTCGGCGGGATCGAAGTCGGCGTCGAGCTCACGATTCAGCACGGTGAGCACGTTCTTGTTGAAGGCCGCGGTCACGCCCGCGGCGTCGTCGTACGCGCGCACGAGCCGGTCGGGGTCTTTCACCAGGTCCGTCCCGAGCAGCAGCGTCTCGCCCGGACGCAGGGTCGCGGCGAGCGCCACCAGGAACCCGGCGCGGGCTGAGGGAGCGAAGTTCCCGATGGTGCCGCCGAGGAACGCGACCATCCGGTGGCCATCCGTCGGCACGTGGGCCAGGTGGTGTTCGAAGTCGCCGACCACTGCGTGCACACCGACCCCGGGGTATTCGGAGGCGACCGACCGCGCCGCGTCACGCAGCGTCGCTTCGGAGACGTCGAACGGAACGAACGCCTGTAGCGAGCCGGCGCGATGGAAGGCGTCGAGCAGGATCCGGGTCTTCTCCGACGTCCCCGAACCCAGCTCGACGAGGGTGGTGGCGCCACTCGCCCGCACGATCGCATCGGCCTGCTCGAGCAGGATCGAGCGCTCGGTGCGCGTGGGGTAGTACTCGGCGAGCCGCGTGATCTGGTCGAACAGATCCGAGCCGTGGTCGTCGTAGAAGTACTTCGGCGGGAGGTCCTTCGGCGTCGCGGTGAGACCGCGACGAGCATCCGCGCTCAGCGCGGCGCGCAGATCCTGGGGGGTGAGGTGGCAGTCGACGTGCAAAGTGCCGGTGGTCATCGCAATCCTTCGAGCGGAGTGATCGTGAGTTCGGTGGGCGACGCGACGAGGAGGCTCGCGTCGGGGACACGGGTCCAGTCGGGTCGGGTGTCGAGCGGCTCCGAGGAGACGGTCGTGCCGCCGGTGCCGCGGTCGACGTACAGCGTGTGCTGCCACGTTGTCGCCACGACCAGATTGGTCATGACGAGGAGCAGGTTCACGTACACCTCGGGACCCGGATCGACGACCCGGTGGACCGCGGCGACCGCGGCGGGCGGTTCGACGCCGTCGGCGATGAGCGAGCGCACCATCGAGAAGAGCATCTCCGAATCGGTGTTGCCAACGAGCAGCGCAGCGGGGTCCACGGCCGCTCGGACGCGAGCCGCACACGATGCGTGCAATGCGTGCCCGTTCAACGAGAACGCCACCGCGCCGGCGCACGTGCCGGCGACGAACGGTGCGTTGTTGACCGGATCGAGGTCGGTGTTCGGCGATGCTTTGCGGACCGCGCCCAGTGCCGCAGTTGCGGTGTGGTCCGCATGGCGGAACGCTTCGTCGTCCCACATGCGCGTGGTGGTGCGGTAGTGGTGTGGCTCGCGGGCGTCGGGATCCCACCAGGCCACGCCCCATCCGTCGGGGTTGTCCTTCGCGACCACCATCTCGAGCGGTGCCTCCCCCTGCGCGCGGAGTGCATGGGGCGCGTCGAAGAGCAGTTCACCGATCGGGCGCGCGTCGCCGATGTAGGCGAGGTGGCGGCACACGGTGCTCAGACGTCCTGCGCGCAGCGCACGCCACTGAAGATCTGGCGGCGGATCGGGTAGTCCCAGTTACGGAACGTGGTACTGACCGCAGTGGGGTCGGTCGCCCACGACCCGCCGCGCAGCACCTTGTAGTCGGGACCGAAGAAGACCTCGGAATACTCCCGGTAGGGGAAGCTGACGAAGCCGGGGTAGGGACCGAAGTCCGACGCCGTCCACTCCCAGACACCGCCGATCATGTCGAGGACACCTGCGGGGGTCGCGCCGTGGGCGTGGGCGCCGACGTCGTCGGGACCCCACCGGCCGGTCGATCCCCAGAGCGCGGCGTCCGGGGTCTCGTCGGGGCCGGGCGCGGCAGACGCGTGCTTCACACCGATGCCGGCGCCCGGGTCCCAACTCGCCGCCTTTTCCCACTCGGCCTCGGTCGGCAGCCGCTTGCCTGCCCAGCGGGCGTAGGCGTCGGCTTCGTACCAACAAATGT
>JBDUBS010000069.1:0-2739 GCA_040003875.1 Acidimicrobiia bacterium
CCGAGCAATCGCCACCCGTGAACTCCCGAGCGTTTGTCACTTTGAACGCGCCCACCGTCCTCAAAGTGACAAACGCCGGGGGTGGGGGACGTGCGGGGGACGTGCGGGGGCGGGGGACGGGGCTTCAGGGACTCTTGGAGTTCACCGGTCCGACGTACACCCCGACGGTCTCGAGATCGGCGATGCTCTGTAGCCGGGCGTACTCCCGGAAGCGGCCTCGCCAGGCGGCGGGGATGTCGAGGGCGTTGGCCGTGAACGCGCCGGCGAGGGCACCCTTGTCGAAGGCACGCTGAATCGCGGCGTCGGTGTCGAAGGGACCGGTCAGGGAACGCCAGATCTCGATGTTGATCCCGTTCTGCAGCTTCACGGTCCGACGGAGTCCGTGGGTACGCAGGTACCCACCAATCGCTCGTCGCAGCACGGCGATCCGCCGGCGCTGCGCCGCGTTGAGGCCGTCGTGGAACGCGATCCGTGTGAACGGACCGAGCTCGGGGGATTCGGCCACCGCACCCGTCCGGTAGAAGATCTTGTCCTTGGCGTCGTGACCGTTCGACGCGCGGATCGGTCCGAGCTGTCGGGCCAGATACTTGTCCCGGGTCACGAACTCGATGTTCCGACGGCGCAGTTCGGCCATGAGGGCACCGCTGTACGGCTCACCGAACCGCAGCCCGTCCCACGCGAGATCGAGCGGCGCGTACTTGGCCGCCGCCCCCATCTGGCGGTCGAGGTCGCGCTGCACATGGTTGATCGACTCGTCGAGCTGGGGTCCGGCGGTCGCGGCATACGTCGGAAGATCGGCGACGGTGACGACGAGCAGGCCCGCAGCTGCGGCCGCAGTGACCACCCGTAGCGCGCGCGGCGTCGCGAACAGCCGCACGGCGGCGAGTGCGACCCCGAAGGTGAGGAACGCCGCCAATGGCCAGAGGAAGCGGAACTGGTGCGGGGCGATGCCCACGATGTCGGTCGTGACCTTCGACGCGGTGTACCAACTGACCGCCGATGCCACCGCGGCAACCGTGAGCAGACTCACGAGCACCGTGTCCCGGCGTCGGCGCGCCCACAGGAGCGCACCCGCCACGACCACCGCGATCGCGCCGAGTCCGACGAGCGCCGCGCCGATACCGACCGCGCCGGTGCCATCGATGGTCGACGCGGTCGATCCGTACGGGGTGCCGGGCGGACGAAACGTGTCACCGAAGGAGTCCCGGAACCAGAACGGTGGGTGGGTGAGGACGGTGGCAGTGAGCCGTAACGCGCCGTCGCCGCCGACCACCTGCTTCGGCGGATCCTGAATCTGCTGCACGAGCCGCGACATGTTGCCGTCGCGGGTTGTCACCTGCTCGATGAGCGGTTGGGTCCAGGCCACGACGCCGACCACGACCGCCACCAAAATCCAGAACCCGGACCGTGGCCGCGGGTCGGTGGACCGACCGTGCCACCAGCCCCCGGCCAACGCCGTCACGAGGAGGGCCGGTGTGAGGTAGCCGTACGTGAGGTGGGTCTGCATCAGCAGACTCCCGACGAACACCGCGAGCGGAAGGATCGCGAAGTCGGCGGCGACCACCGCCCAAATCGTGAAGAGGAACGCGAGAAACGGGATCAGCAGGGCATGGGGTTGCCAGATGTCGTAGAGCAGCTCGCTCCCCATCGACCACGCGAGCACCCCCGTCACGAGGGTGGCGAGCGCGACCCCGACGAGGCCGGCCCGCCGCCACGCGATCGTGCCGATCACCGACACGGCCGCGATGTTGACTACCGCCACGCCGATGGCGGTGCCGACCGCCGAGCCGAGAACCCACACCGGGATGCTCAGGAGGTCGGGATACAGCGCGCCCGCGTTGTTGAGCGGCTTCGGCGCGGCAAAGGATGCCGACGAAGCGGACCCCAGCAGCGGAATGTGACGCGAGAACACGTCCTGGACGCGGAGCGCGAGCAGACCGTCATCCCCCAAGGGGACCCAATGGTGCGCGATTGCCCGCACCGTCGCCACCAGAATCGGCAGACACGCGACGACCACCATCGCGACCGCGATCCATTTCGCGCGACGGTCGACAGTTTCAGCGGTCACCGGTTCGATCCGTTCCCCTGGCAACACCATCCGATGCGTACTCATGCGTCGGCCAGGGATGCGGGGCCGACGAAGATCGCCGAGGGTTCGCCGAGATCGAGCATGCGCTTGAGCTTGCGTTGCGTGCGTACGGGAATGTCGGTCACGAACGTGGCGGTGAAGATGTTGTCGTCGAGGTTCTGCACCAGGCCGGGATGGTGGGCCGCGATCAACTCGCGCCGTACCTCGACCTTCAACCGGTCGAACTCCTTGCGCTCGCTCTGGGTGCGCAGATCGACACTGCCCACTCGTTGCGCACCGGGCTTGCGGTCCCACCGCGCGATGTCGGGTCCCACCGAGAGGTGGACCACCCCGGTGGCCTGTTCCTTCGTCACGACCCGCTGGTCCCGGACGATCGCGGCGTAGACGGGTGACAGTCCGGCGTGGATTCCCGAGCGTTCCAACTCCGACAAGAGCCCATACCCCGGGGCGTTGATCGTCACCGGGTCGACGAAGGTGACCTGGTACCGACCGGACCGACCGCCGCCGGGCACCGACCCCGAATCGATCGCGCGCACCGCCGGCCGTACCAAGCGTCCGAGCGCGGTCGACACCCGCGGCGTGGGCGGTTCGGCCGACGCACCGTCGATCGCGAACCCCAGGAGGTAGAGCGAGGTAACGACCGCGAGGCC
>JBDUBS010000338.1:0-2732 GCA_040003875.1 Acidimicrobiia bacterium
GGCTCACCGAAGTCCAGGGTCTCCTCATCGCGGTCCTCATGGGTGAGACCTGACCCCGCCCTGCGACCGTTTGTCACTTTGGACGCGCTGAGCGTCCTCAAAGTGACAAGCGCTCGGATGGGATGGGGTAGGGGCGACGATGACGGGTCGGCTCGCCGGCACGTGGTAGGTTGGACGCACTTCGTCACCGGGATCCCGTGAGGTTCCAACGAAGCAAGGACGAGATGGCCGAGAGCCCCCACGGCACCTACGGTGCCACCGACAACCTGCCGCCTGCAGCCGAGGCGACCGCCGCCTCTCGGGGCGGCTTTTCTTTGCCCCGGCCCGGTTCGTCGAGCTTTCGCACCAGTGTCTTCAGCGCCGAGGAGCTCCGCCGGGCCCAGACGCGCATCGCGCACGAGATCGTCGAACGCAACCACGGTGGCGCCGACGTCGTCCTGATCGGCCTGCACCTGCGCGGGCCCCAGATTGCACAGCGCCTCGCCGATGCGATTGCCTCCTTCGAGGGCATTTCCGTGCCCGTCGGCTCGCTCGATGTCGCGTTCTACCGGGACGACATCGGGTTGCGGCGCATCCAGCCGCTCGGCGCCACGGAGGTCCCGGTCGACATCGCGGGTCGCGTGGTCGTCCTGGTCGATGACGTGCTCTTCACCGGCCGCACCATCCGCGCCGCGTTGGACGCGGTGACCGAGCTGGGTCGGCCGCGCGCGATCCAGTTGGCGGTGCTCATCGACCGCGGTCATCGGGAACTCCCGATCCGGGCGGACTTCGTCGGGAAGAACCTGCCGACTGCGGAACGCGAGGACGTGCGGGTCCGGTTGTGCGAGACCGACGACGTCGACGAGGACGCCATCGAACTCTGGGGTCCCGACGGAGGCGACGACGCATGAGCGGAGCGAGCGGGAACAACTTGTTGTCGATCGAGGATCTCGAGCGCGACCGGATCGTCGAACTGCTCGACGGTTCCGAGCACATGTCCGACGTCCTCCGGCGTGAGATCCCGAAGGTGCCCGCGCTACGCGGTAAGACGATCGTGAGCCTCTTCTACGAGGATTCCACTCGTACGCGGCTCTCGTTCGAGACCGCCGCGAAGCGTCTGGGTGCCGACACGATGACGTTCACTGCCGGGTCGTCATCGGTGAAGAAAGGCGAGAGCCTGCTCGACACGGTACGCACGATCGAGTCGATGGGGATCGACGCGATGGTTGTGCGCCACTCTGCTGCGGGCGCGCCCCACCGCATCGCGGGTTGGATCGACGCCGCGGTGGTCAACGCCGGCGACGGTCGCCATGGCCATCCCACCCAGGCGCTGCTCGACGCGTTCACGCTGCGGCAACGGCGCGGCGACATCACCGGCGCGCGGATCGGGATCGTCGGCGACGTGAGGAACTCCCGCGTCGCCCGGAGCGGGATCCAGTGCTGGTCGCGCCTCGGCGCCCATGTGACCTTGATCGGCCCCCCGACGCTGATGCCCGAGCGACTCGACGGATGGCCGGTCCAGGTGAACGCCGACCTCGACGACGTCCTCAGCGAACTCGACGTCGTCTACGTGCTGCGGGTGCAGCAGGAGCGCATCGGTCGGGCCCTCTTGCCCAGCCTCCGGGAGTACTACGCGCGGTGGGGACTCGACGCGCAACGGGTGGAACGCATGAAGCCGGACGCATTGGTGATGCATCCGGGCCCGATGATCCGCGGCTCCGAGATCGCGACCGAGGTCGTCGACGGTCCGCGGTCGCTGATCCGGGAACAAGTGGCGAATGGAGTGGCGGTTCGTATGGCAATCCTCTGGGACCTCATCGGGTCGGGCGGTATCGCGTGAGCGCGAACCAGAACGACGCAGTGCTGGTCCGCGGTGGACGAGTCGTGGACGAGACGGGAGAGCGGGTCGCGGACGTACTCGTACGCGACGGTGTGATCGCCGAGGTCGGATCCGGTCTCGACGCTGCCGGCGCTCGGGTGATCGATGCCGAGGGGGCCGTGGTCGCACCCGGGCTCGTCGACATCCAGGTGCACTTCCGTGAGCCCGGTGGTGAAGAGGCCGAGACGATCGAGACCGGTTCGCGAGCCGCGGCGCTCGGCGGGTTCACCGCGGTCATGGCGATGCCGAACACGAACCCGCCCCTCGACGACGCGCAGGTGGTGAAGGCGGTGCTGGAGCAGGGGCGCCGAGCCTCGTGCCTCGTGACCGTGGCCGGGTGCATCACGCGCGGTCGCGAAGGTCACGAGCTGGCGCCCATGGGCGAGTTGTACGACCTCGGGGTGCGGGTCTTCACCGACGACGGTGACTGCGTGGCCGATGCCAACGTGATGCGGCGGGCCTTCGAATATGCCGGCGCCCTCCCGCGCGCGGTCATTGCCCAACACGCAGAGGACCCGGCGCTGGTCGCCGGTGGCCATATGCACGAGGGCGAGTGGTCGGCCCGCCTCGGGATCCCGGGCCGGCCCGCGGCCGCCGAGGTGACGATCGTCGCCCGCGACCTCGAACTCGCTCGCATCACGGGCGGCCGCTACCACGTGTTGCACATGTCGACGGCCGGCGCGACCGACCTCGTGCGCGCGGCCAAGGCGGCCGGCGTGCGGGTGACCGCCGAGGCCTCCCCGCAACACTTCACCCTCACCGACGCGGAGTGTGCGACTTTCGACCCGGTGTTCAAGATGAACCCGCCACTCCGTGCCCCGAGTGACGTCGACGCCATCGTCGCGGGTCTCGTGGACGGCACCATCGATGCCAT
>JBDUBS010000215.1:0-9111 GCA_040003875.1 Acidimicrobiia bacterium
CCGTGCGGTCCGTCACGTGCGTCGATTCACACCGGCCAGTACCTCATGAATCACCGTTCCGTGCTCAACGGCACGCCGCTCGACGCGCGCTTCACGAACGTCGCGCTCGAGGTCCGGACGGCCGGGTACGACCCGGTGCTGTTCGGCTACACCGATGCCGCGCCCGATCCCCGCCAACTCGCGCCCGACGATCCGCGACTGCGGAGCTACGAAGGTGTCCTGCCCGGTTACCGCGCGGTCGTGGATCTGCCCGAGCACGCCCGGGCGTGGGGCGCCTGGCTCCGCGAGCAGGGCTACGTGGTCCCCGAGGACGTCACCGAGATGTACCGCCCGGTCTCCGACGCGCCGGGCGCACCTGTCGCGTTCCGCGCCGAGCACAGCGAGGCCGCCTTCCTCACCGGCGAGATGCTCTCGTATCTCGACGCCCAGGGCGCCGAGCCGTGGTTCGCCCACGTTGCCTACATCCGGCCCCATCCGCCGTTCGTCGCCCCCGAGCCCTACGCCTCGATGTACGACCCGGCCGACATGCCGGCGCCGATCCGGGCCGACACCCACGAAGCGGAGGGCAGCGCGCACCCGGTGCTGGCGGGCGCGGTCTCGATTCCCGGAATCCGCCTGGGCGACGACCTCGCGGAGGTGGCCCAGACCCGTGCCACCTATTTCGGGATGATGAGTGAGGTCGACGCGCAGGTCGGTCGACTGCTCGACGGCATTCGGGCGCGCGGCGCCTGGGACGAGACCTTGGTGATCCTCACGTCGGATCACGGCGAGCAACTCGGCGACCACTGGCTCACCGAGAAACTCGGGTGGTTCGACCAGAGCTACCACATCCCGTTCATCGTCCATGATCCGCGTGCGCCCGCCGCCTTCGGCACCGTGATCGAGGATCGCTTCACCGAGAACGTCGACATCATGCCGACGATCCTCGAATGGTTGGACCTCCCGATCCCGTTGCAGTGCAACGGGACTTCGGTGTTGCCGCTCGTGCGCGGCGAGGAGCCGACCGGGTGGCGTGACGCCGCCTTCTGGGAGTGGGACTTCCGTGACCCGATCGGCGGGTTCGCGGAGTCGATCCTGGGGCTGACGATGGACCAGTGCGCGCTGTCGTGCCTGCGCGATGAGCACGGGAAGTACGTGCACTTCACCGGCCTTCCGCCGCTCTTCTACGACCTCGACGCGGATCCGGACGAGTTGGTCGATCGGGCCGCCGATCCGGCGTACGCGGCGACCGTCCTCGGCTACGCCCAGCGCATGTTGTCGCGACGGATGGAACATGCCGATCAGACCCTCACCGGCCTGGTCGTGACTGCGGCCGGACTCCTCGACGGACGCGCCTCCCGTCGGTCCCGCCGGTCCACCAACTGAGCCAAACCGCTCAAATCCCCACCTTGTGAAGCGCGTCACAAGATTTTCCCGCGGCGCGCTCCCGCCCTGGCGGTAGGGGCCGGAACGGCACTCGGGCGGACCTCCGAGCTGCCAAATCCTGCCAGGAAACTGGGTCACGGTCGCACCCTGGCGGTAGATTGAGAGTCCCGAAAGCCCGCCTCATCCTTTGCGCGGCTTTCGCCCCCTCACATCCCATCCCTGCGTCGACGCGCGCGCGCTTGGGTCCCGAGGGGGGTTTGGCGGAGTGAAAGGAGTACCTCATGAACGGTCGCGCCCTTGCGATCGCCTCAGGGCTGCTCGTCACCGCGACGAGCACCGCACTGGTGGGTACCGCGACTGCGGCAGCCATCGGTGTTTCCGATCCGTCCGGTCCCGCGGGTGGCGCTCGCCACCTCGCCGCGGCGAGCCGCGTGGCTGCGTCCGGTCGATCCGGAATCGACCCTGCGCTGGAGGCCCACAACGACGCCGTGGCGCGCGCTCGATTCGCCGCCGCGGTCGACACCCTCAACGCGCAGGTGATGATCGACGCCGCGGCCGCACAGCGCGCACGCGCCACGACGCGACCGCGGACTTCCTCTGGATACTCAGGCGACGTCTTGGAGTGCATCAAGCACCGCGAGAGCCGCGGCCAGTACGACGTCGTCAACTCGTCGTCCGGCGCGGCCGGCGCGTACCAGTTCATGCCGGGCACGTGGGACAACACCGCGCGCGCCGGCGGTCGAACGGACCTCGTCGGGGTCAACCCGGCCAACGCGAGTCCGGCCGATCAGGACGCGATGGCACATCAACTCATGAACACGCAAGGACTCGGACCATGGGGAGGAAGTTGTGGGTGACCAAGTGAAATCCAAACCGCGGCGTCGATCGCTCTTCACGGGCGTCGGCCTCGCCGTCACGACCGTTGCCGTTGCCGGCGGCGTGTTCATGCTCGATCCGATCGCCGGTGGTGCATCAAGTCACCGCCGCGCAGACAGCGCTCCGGAAGCCGCGCACGTTCCGATCGAAGCGGCATTGGTGTCGCGTGCGCGCGCCGAGGCCGAGCAGAAGGTCGTCGCGGCGATGGTCGCGCAACAGCAACAACAGCTCGCCGCGTTCTACGCCGCGGCAGCCGCTCAGTTGCAACCCAAGACGGGTGTGAACTGGGACGGCATCGCGCAATGCGAGACCGCGGGGAACTGGCGCATGCAAGGCAGCACGTTCTCGGGCGGGCTCGGGTTCTACAACGGGACCTGGACCGGATTCGGCGGCCGTCAGTTCGCGGCGAACGCGGGCCAGGCGAGCCGCGAGCAGCAGATCGTCGTCGCCGAGCGGGTGTACGCGCGGTACGGACTCTCCGGCTGGGGCTGTCGCGCGTACGGATAGTTCCACCCGTCGCAACTACGGTCCGACGATCAACGATTCACCTCCCGACCGGCCCGCCGACCTCGCGCTCGGCGCCTTCAGTTCCACGCCGCCCTGGATCGTCGACTTCGACGATCTGCCGTGGCGCCGCGGGCTCGACGGAGTCCGTGCCCGTACCCGGGGCGGCCTCGGCCGACTGACCGCTCCACCGCGGTTTCCCCCCGTTCGTCGAGGGTTTCGCGTGGTGGCCTCGGTCGGGTGGGCCCTCGGTCTCTGGTACGTGCGCGAGCGGGGAACGCCCCAGTCGCGAGCCGGGATCTCCGCCCGTCTCCGCCGCAGTTTCGAGGGTCTCGGTTCCACGTACATCAAGCTTGGCCAAATCGTCTCCGGCGGCGACGGCCTCTTTCCGGAGGAACTCGTCGGTGAGTTCAAAAAGCTGCGCGATCAAGTACCCGCCGAGTCGTTCGCGGCAGTGCGAGCGATCGTGGAGACCGATCTCGGCCGTCCGATCGAAGCAGTCTTCTCCTCGTTCTCGACGACACCACTCGCCGCAGCATCGATCGCCCAGGTGCACGCAGCAACCTTGGTGACCGGCGAGTCGGTTGTGGTCAAGGTGCAACGGCCGCTCGTCGCGCGACGCGTGCGCGAAGACCTGCGCGCGCTGGCGTGGCTCGGGCCCCGCATGGTTGGTCGCATCCCGGTCGCCGCGCTCGCCAATCCGCCCGCGCTCGTCGAACTGTTCGCGGAGACGATCGTCGAGGAACTCGATTTCCGTCTCGAGGCCGAGAACATGCTCGACGTCGCGGTCGCGCTGTCGAAGATCGGTATCCGCGAGACGATCGTGCCGCGCCCGCATCCGCGCCTCGTGACGCGACGCGTGTTGGTGATGGAACGCCTCGCCGGGTTCGCTTTCGACGACGCGGAAGGAATGCACGCCGCGGGTATCGACACCAGCGCGCTCCTGCGCGCCGCGTTGATCTCCTTTCTCGAGGGTGCACTCGTCTACGGGGTATTCCACGGCGATCTGCACGGTGGGAACGCGTTCGTGATGGCCGACGGTCGGACTGCGCTCCTCGACTTCGGTATCACCGGTCGGCTTGACGAGCGCAAGCGGCTCGCGTTCCTCCGACTCCTCGTGCTCGGGAGCGCGGGCGACGTACGTGGCCAGCTGGCAGCACTTCGCGATCTCGGCGCCTTCCCGGCGGATACGGATCTCGACGCGGTGATCGCCGACCTCGGTCTCGACCGACCGGTCAAAGATCCGACGCTCATGAGTGCGGACGAGTTGGTGGGGGAGCTGCGCGAGCTGACGAAGAAGCTGCTCGAGTACGGAGCGCGGGCGCCCAAGGAGTTGATGCTCTTCGTGAAGAACATGATGTTCCTCGACGGCGCGACCGCGACCCTGGCGCCCGACCTCGACATCCTGGGTGAGATCGCCCACGTCTACCTGTACTTCCAACAGCAGTACGGCGACCAGATCGCGATCGACCTCGGCCTCGACGCGACCCCTGAGCTCGACCTGGTCTCGGTCAAGGCCAGTCTCGGCGTCAGCGACGAGTGGGGCGACTCCCTCACCTACGCCCAAGTCCGTGAACGCCGCGAACTCATCCGCAAACGCATGCAAGACCGCAGGAAGTAGCCCCCACCTGGTTGGCCATCCGCTCCCACTCCGAACGTCATGCCCTGCATGCCGCTCGCTCCGCAGGCTCCGCTCTTGATGCGTACCACGTTCGATGACGCGTCCCAGCCCACTCGCTCGGGGACGCTCCCTCCGGCGTGAGGGGAGCGATCGGGAAACGATCATGAGCGTTACGATCATCATCACCTGCTCCCGAGCCGGGGCGCAGCGGAGGCGAGCAGCCACGAAGCGAGCCCCGCGTCGGGCATGACCCCCAGGAGCGCGAGCGGAGAGGCCAAACACGATGCCCGAACTCCCTGAGATGCAGGCGCTGGGTGAGCGGATCTACGAGTTCCTCGGAGGCGCGGTGTTCACCCGAATCGATCCGTTGGGATTCGCAGCGTTGAAGACGGTGACACCGCCGCCCGAAGCACTGTTGGGCGCGCACCTCACTGCGGTGACCCGCCGGGCAAAGTACTTGCGGTTCGTGACCGACGGTGACACGGCGCTCGTGTTGCATCTGTCGCAGGCCGGACGGCTCGACGTCGAGACGCCACCGAAGCGCACCAAGCCGAAGGGCGCGGCGTTGCGCCTGCACTTCGACGGCGACCGCGCCCTGTTGGTCCGCGAGTTCGGTCACGAACGCAAGGTGGCGTGGTGGGTCGTGGCCGCCGACGACGAGGGGCCGGTCGCCGGGCTCGGGCCGGAGCCGGATTCGGACGAGTTCGAGACGTTGATCCTGACGAGCGGCGACAAGCGTCGGATCCACACGCTGCTGCGCGATCAGCGGACGGTCGCCGGCATCGGGCGCGGGTACGCCAACGACGCGCTCCACCGGGCCCACGTCTCGCCCTACGCGACGATGGCGAAGCTGTCGCCCGACGCGCGACGACGGTTGGTGGATGCGATCCGCGTGACCATGACCGAGGCGTTGGCGAGCGAACGACAGCGGCAGGGCGGGCTGTCGGATTCGAAGCTCGGCGACCGGTTCCGGGTGCACAACCGCAAGGGCCTCCCGTGTCCGGAATGCGAGACCCCGCTGCGGCGGGTCTCGTTCGAGAGCCACGAGATCACGTACTGCCCGACGTGTCAGACCGACGGCAAGATCCTTGCCGACCGTCGGATGTCGCGCCTCGTGAAGTAGCGACGCCCGCCCGAGCGCCCCCGTCTCGTAGTGTGCGGGACGTGATTTCGGCCACGCTGGCTTCCATCCCGAGTCCCGACGACGGTGTGATCCACCTCGGTCCGGTGCCGCTCCACATGTACGGCTTGATGATCGCGCTCGGCGTCGTGGTCGCCGCACGTGTGGGTCGGGTCCGGTACGTGAAGCGTGGTGGCGACGGCGACGCGTTCGACTCGGCCGCGTTCTGGGCGGTCGTGGGCGGGGTGATCGGCGCGCGGCTGTATCACATCATCACCGACTATCAACTCTTCGACGGCCACCCCGAGCGCATGATCCAGATCTGGCGTGGCGGTCTCGGCATCTGGGGCGGCGTGATCGGCGGTGCGTTGGCGGTGTTCCTCGTCGCACGCAAACGCCACATGAAGTTCGGTGTGGTGGCCGACTGCATCGTTCCTGGGCTCGCGTTCGCGCAGGGCATCGGACGCTGGGGCAACTACTTCAACCAGGAACTCTTCGGTGGTCAGAGTTCGCTCCCCTGGGCGGTCGAGATCGACCGGGCGCACCGGCCGGCCGGATTCACCCAGTACTCCACGTTCCAGCCGACGTTCCTCTATGAGTCGCTGTGGTGCATCGGGCTCGGGTTCGCGCTGATCGCGATCGACCGGAAGGTCAAGCTCGCGCGCGGCCAGCTGTTCGCGTTGTATGCCGCCGGGTACACGGCGTTCCGGTTCGTGATGGAGGAGATGCGGATCGATCCCGCGCACACCATCGGTCCGTTGCGGGTCAACGCGTGGGTGAGCATCGGCGTGTTCGTCGCGTCGGTGATCGTGTTCGTCGTGCTGGGTCGAGTCGGCTCGCGTGACACCAGCGCGGCGCCGACCGCGGACGATTCAGCGGGGGAGTCGGAACTCGACGACAGTCCCGCGATCGACGTCTGAGGTCAGGCTCACCGAGCCACCGTGTGCGCGGACGGCGTCCTGCACGATGGCCAGCCCCAGTCCGGACCCACCGTGCTCGCGAGTGCGTGCCGGATCCGCTCGTACGAACCGCTCGAATGCCCGCCGTGCCGTTTCCGCGTCCATCCCGGGGCCTTCGTCGGCGACGGTGACCGTCACGACGTCGGTATCACCAGAGACCGTCAGGGTGATGGCCGACTGCGTCGGGGTGTGGACGAGCGCGTTGTTGACCACGTTCGCCACCACCTGTCGGAGCAGGTGCTCGTCACCGGTGATGACGGCGGTCCGGTCACCATCGACTCGGACCGTCCGGTCGCGCTGGATCGCGAGCGCGTCGGCTGCGGCATCGTCGGCGAGGATCCGAACGTCGACGGGCTGGTGTTCGATGGGTCGGGCCTGGTCGAACCTTGCCAGCGTGAGGAGTTCGTCGATGAGCTTCGCCATGCGGACCGACTCCTGACCCGTACGCCTCATCGCGTCGTCGAGTTGGTCGGGTTCGGACAACGCTCCCGCCGAGTAGAGCTCGGAGTACCCGCGGATCGTCTGGACCGGAGTCCGCAGTTCGTGGCTGGCATCGCCGACGAACCGGCGCAGGCGCGCGTCGGTCTCGGCCCGCTGCGCGAACGACTCTTCGAGGCGTCCGAGCATGTTGTTGATCGCCGCGCTGAGGTCACCGGCTTCCGTGCCCCTGGCCGCTTCGGGTACCCGCCGGGTGAGGTCGTCGTCTTCGATGGTCACGGCGGCCTTGGCCATGCGCTGGAGCGGGCGGACCCCGAGTCGGATCACCCACCACGCCACCAGCCCGAGTACTGCGAGTACGACGGCGGCGACAGAGAACGCGATGATCTCGAGCTCGTTCGTCGACGAGTCGACGGCGGCCAGCGGTGCCGCGAGTACGAACGTGTCGCCCGTGCCGGGGTCGGTACGGGCCATCACGCGGTACCGGAGGCTGGTGTGCCGGGCGTCCACGGTGTACGGGTGTGGATCGCCACGCGCGGCTTCGGTGCGAGCGCGCGTGGGATCGAGCTTCGGCGCCGACAGTGACTTCCGGGAGACATTGGGCCGGCCCAAGACCACCACTTGGTTCGGCGTCCGGATGACCGCCACGTAGAACTCGTTGAACCCACGCGGGCGACCGGGATCGGGTGTATCCGTGGCGGCCGGGTCGGGCCGGAACCGGCCGAGCGGCCCGAAGCCGCGGCGGAAGGGATTCGACGCGTCGACAAGGCGGCGGTCGATCTGGTCGACGAGTCGTTGCTCCGCGAGGCGCGTGGTGAGGAACGCACCGCCGAGCACCACGATCGCCACCAATCCCACCGCGAGGAGCACCCGCGCGCGGAGCGACACCGCTAACCGGCTCGCAACGTGTAGCCAACGCCACGGACGGTCTGGATGAGGCGCGGTTCGGTGGTGTCGATCTTGCGCCGCACGTACCCGATGTACGTCTCCACGATGCGGCCGTCACCCTCGAAGTCGTACTGCCACACGTGGTCGAGGATCTGCGCGCGCGACAGCACCCGACCCTGGTTGGCGAGCAGGAAGCGCAGGAGGTTGAACTCCGTCGGCGTCAACGGGATGTCCACACCCGCGCGCGTCACGCGGTGCGCGTCGTCGTCGAGTTCGAGATCGGCACATTTGAGTTGCGCGCCGAGCTGCTCGCCGCCGGAGCGGCGCAGCACCGCCTGCACGCGCGCCACGAGTTCCTCGAGGCTGAACGGCTTCACGAGGTAGTCGTCACCGCCCGTGGTGAGGCCGCGGACCTTGTCGCCAGTCTCGTCACGAGCAGTGAGGAAGATGATGGGGGTCTTCACGTACTCGGCGCGTAGTCGACGACACACCTCGAAACCGTCGAGGTCCGGCATCATCACGTCGAGCAGGATCAGGTCCGGCCCCAGTTCCTTGGTCCGGCTCAGCGCGTCGCGGCCGTTGGCCGCGGTCTCGACCGCGAACCCGGAGTGGGCGAGCGCGGCGGCGAGCATCGTGCGCAGATTCTCCTCGTCGTCGACGAGGAGCAAGGTCTCCCCACTCATCGCTTCCCCTCCTGGCCCTGCGGGCCGGGCCGGTCGGGCCCCGCTCGGCGAGCGTGGGCGCGGTTCGCGGGGTGGAACGCCTCACTCATCGCTTCCCCTCCTGGCCCTGCGGGCCGGGCCGGTCGGGCCCCGCTCGGCGAGCGTGGGCGCGGTTCGCGAGGTGGAACGCCTCACTCATCGCTTCCCCGCCGAGGTGCTCAGGTCGTAGATCGTCACGCCACTCACCGTACGCGACGTGTAGTTGGCTTGGACCCACTGCGAGATCGTGCTGCCGGTACCGCTGCGTCCGCCGCCCGGGACCCCGAAGTTCGATGCGATGAAGTAGTGGACCTTGCCGTCGCGGACGTACTGCTGGAACTGGGCGAGAGTGGGTGTGGGGTCCGATCCGTTGAACCCACCTACGGCCATCACAGGCTGTCCGCTCGCGAGCTGAAATCCAGCTCCGTTGGTGGCGCCGATGGTGGCCGCCGCCCAGCGGTAGCCGCCGGTCCGCGCGTGCTCGAGGAGGGTGGTGATCGCGGCGCCAGGAGTGGGGGAACCGAAGATCCCTGCCCCTCGTCCGCCACCACTCGCGCCGCCCGGGGTAAGGCCCTGCCCGCCGCCCGGTGCGCCGCCGAATCCGGGCGGCCCGCCGCCGGACTGCCCGCCGCCGGACTG
>JBDUBS010000458.1:0-2715 GCA_040003875.1 Acidimicrobiia bacterium
GTTGTCGGCTCGTACATGCCGACGCGGCGTGCTCGACGGTGATGACGTTGTCGTGATGTTGGGTCGCGTTGGGTAGGTAGAGCCCGTCGAGCTCGACGTTCGCGTCGTTGCCGCCGAGTACGACGTCGACCGCGTTGCGTGCGATGCCGCCGCCGAGCATGAACGAGCACGAGCGAACCGATGAGCCGCCGGCCTGACGGATGCTCGTGTGAGCGAGGTGCGTGGCCCCGACTCCCTCGGCCTGGATCTTGTAGTGGTTCACAATGGCGCCCGGTTCGACGACGATCGTGGTCGCCGCGTTCGTCAGAGCAGCACCGGACCGGCCGGCGTAGGTTTCGATGAACGTGACCTCACTGTTCGTCGCCGCGCGCAGCAGGGTGCGCGGGTGCGACGCCGTGGGCTTGGCGCCCGGCGCCGATAGGTAGACGACGTGAATCGGTTCGCTCACGTGTGTGTCGCGATCGACGAGTACCACTGCGCCGTCGCGACCGGCGATCTGGTTCAGCGCCTGGAACCCGTCGAACCGGGTTCGATCCGCGGCGGTCGCGATGTCCGACCCCGAGGGCTCGATCGTCAACGCGGCCTCGTTGCGACAGTTGACCCCGGAGCCGACCAGAGCGTTCCGTGACAGCTCGGGTGTGAAGAACCCGTTGATGAACACGAGGCGAGGTCCGCCATGATCGCCGGCCAGCTCGTCGAGCATCGCGAGGTCGAAACCATCCGGTGTCGGCTTCGACGCCGGGTCGAACGTCGCGGCGAGGATCTTGTCGATCGGCGTGTACTTCCACGCCTCGTCTCGAGCGGTGGGG
Organism: Acidimicrobiia bacterium; assembly: GCA_040003875.1. Taxonomy (GTDB): domain Bacteria; phylum Actinomycetota; class Acidimicrobiia; order IMCC26256; family JAENVU01; genus JAENVU01. The sequence goes on from JBDUBS010000458.1 coordinate 810, forward strand.
AGACCGAAGGTCTCGAGCCATTTCTGCGCACCTCGCGCCGATGACTGGTCACCGGGGAGCGCGGAGTCGGCCGGTCCCAGGCGATCGAGGAGCGGCGAGGTCGTCATGGCGTGGGGACCGGATCGAGAGGCGCCGACGCGGATGGTGCGCCGCCCGATTGTCCCGCGAAGGTCGGTCCGTAGCCATCAGCCTCGAGCTCGCGAGCGAGGCCGCTGCCTCCGGAGCGGATGATGCGCCCTCCGCTGAGGACGTGCACCTGATCCGGGACGACGTATTCGAGCAGCCGGGGGTAGTGGGTGATGATGAGCATGGCGCGGTCGGGGCCGCGGAGCGCCTGTACCCCTTGGGCGACGACGCGCAGCGCGTCGATGTCGAGACCGGAATCGGTTTCATCGAGGATCGCGAACCGGGGTTCGAGCATCGACATCTGCAGGATCTCGTTGCGCTTCTTCTCTCCGCCCGAGAATCCGGCGTTGACTGATCGGCTGAGCAAGGCCGGGTCCATGTCGAGGCGGGCCATGTGTTCCTTGGCCAACCCGAGGAAGTCGACGGCACCGTGCTCGGGCAGCCCGCGGGCGCGCCGAACGTTGTTCATCGCGGTGCGGAGGAAGTACATGTTGCCGACGCCGGGGATCTCGACGGGATACTGGAACGCGAGGAACAGTCCCGCGGCCGCCCGCGCCTCAGGGGTGAGGGCGAGAAGGTCCTGGCCGTCGAAGGTCACCTCACCGGTGACCGTGTAACCCTCCCGGCCTGCGAGGACCTGGCCGAGCGTGCTCTTTCCGGCCCCGTTGGGTCCCATGATCGCGTGAACCTCTCCGGCATTGATTTGCAGGTCGACGCCGTTGAGGATGTGGGTCGTACCGATCGCGGCGGAGAGGTTCCGGATGCTCAGCATCAACCGACGCTCCCTTCGAGACTGACGCGCATGAGTGCCTGGGCTTCGACGGCGTACTCCATCGGGAGCTCGTCGAACACCTCGCGGCAGAAACCGTTGACGATCATCGAGGTCGCGTCCTCAGCCGTCAGGCCGCGCTGTCGGCAGTAGAACAGCTGGTCCTCGTCGATCTTGGAGGTCGAAGCCTCGTGCTCGACCTGTGCGCTGTCGTTCTTCACCTCCACGTAGGGGAAGGTGTGAGCGCCGCAGTCCGGCCCGATCAGCAGCGAGTCGCACTGGGTGGAGTTGCGCGCGCCGGTGGCGCTCCGCAGGATCTTGACCAGGCCGCGGTAGGTGTTCTGGCCGTGGCCGGCGGAGATCCCCTTGGACAGGATCGTGCTGCTGGTGTTGCGCCCGATGTGGATCATCTTGGTGCCGGTGTCCGCCTGCTGGTAGTTCGTCGTCACTGCGACCGAGTAGAACTCGCCGACGGAATCGTCACCCTGAAGAATCACGCTGGGGTACTTCCACGTGATTGCCGACCCGGTCTCGACCTGAGTCCATGAGATCTTCGATCGGGCGCCGGCACACCGGCCGCGCTTGGTGACAAAGTTGTAGATCCCGCCGCGGCCGTCGGCGTCGCCGGGATACCAGTTCTGTACGGTGGAGTACTTGATCGTTGCATCCTCGGCTGCGACGAGTTCCACCACTGCGGCGTGGAGCTGGTTCTCGTCGCGCATCGGCGCGGTGCACCCTTCGAGGTAGCTCACCGTTGCCCCTGCCTCCGCGACGATCAGCGTCCGTTCGAACTGGCCGGTGTCCGCCGAGTTGATCCGGAAGTAGGTGGAGAGCTCCATCGGGCAGCGCACGCCGGCGGGGACGTAGCAGAAGGAGCCATCCGAGAAGACCGCGGCGTTCAAGGCGGCGAAGAAGTTGTCGCGGGGGCCGACAACGGATCCGAGGTGACGACGCACCAGCTCCGGATGCTCGCGGACGGCCTCGGAGAACGAACAGAAGATCACCCCGGCC
>JBDUBS010000683.1:0-2714 GCA_040003875.1 Acidimicrobiia bacterium
CCGCCACCACCGCCGGAGCTACCGGAGCCACCGGTGCCACCGGACTGACCTACCCAGGTTGCGCCTGCCGCGCTGGTGGACGTCGATCCGGCGGCTCCAGCCGAGCCGGGCGAGCCCGGCGTGCCACCGGTGCCGCCGGAACCGCGGCCGGGCGATGGCGTGACGCAATATCCGCCGCCGCCGGGACCACCGCCGACCGCTCCGCCTCCGCCGTTCCCACCGGCCGCCCCGGATGATCCGGAGCCGAAGAAGCTGCCGCCCTCTCCTCCGGCTCCACCGGTTCCCGCGGCCGCCGCCCCCACGCCGCCACAACTTGCGCCCTGGCCCGTGGTGTTGCCGGGTGCAACGGCACCGTTACAGCCGTTGACGGTCTGGTTCGTGCCCGGTGAAGTGGAGTCGGCAGCGTCGCTACCGGCTGCGGCCGTCACCTTCGAGTTCGTGATGGTCAGGTTGCCGGTACCACTCGATGCATTGGCGCGGACTCCGTAGGAGCTGGCCCCGACGACGAGGCCGGTGTTCAGACCGTCGATCGTCAGCGCGTCGACGGTGACCGTGACGGCCCCGTTGACTGTCAACGCTTGTGGGGCACCACTCAGTGTGGTCTTGCCCCGGACGGGCGTGCCCGCCAGACCTGCGCTGCCGGGACGGCTCCAACCGGTGAACTGATCGAAACCACCGAGCACCGTGAGGCCCGCACCGATGGTGGAGCCCGCCGTCGGCGCGTAGGTGCCGCTGGCCAACGCGAGCTGCGGGCGGCCCTGAACGCCGGCCGCGGTGGCCGCGGCAGTGATCGTGAGCTTCGGGGCCAGCGCGGTTCCGGCGTTGGCGTCGCTCCCGAACGGGGAGACGAAGATTGCATTCCGGACCTCGAAGGTGACGGCCGGGCTCGTGACGAGACGACCGTCCCAGTCCGTCTGACTTGCCTGGGCGGTGTAGATCCCGGCGCCGAGGGTCGGGTTCGCGGTCCACGAGCCACCCACCGGTGTGATGGTCGCCGAGTAGACCGGTGCGATGTTGGTGCACGCGGTACATGCGTAGACCTTGACGGGGACTCTGTCGTCGCCGGCCGCGAATCCGGCGTCACCGTTGATCACGGTGCCACTCACGGTATCCAGGTTGCCGTTGTTCGTCGGTGAGTCGATGGTCAACACCGGGTCGCCACCGTCGAGGAGTCCGACGGCCGTGGGCTGTCCGGTCGACGGTCCGGCGCCCTTCTTGTTGGCGCCACGCACTTGATAGGTGCACGACACGCCCTGGCCGCACGTGTGGACGAAGAACGTCGAGGCGCCCGCGCCGGTCGCGGCCCAGGGACCCCAGGTGGTTCCACCGTCGGTCGAGCTGCGGAACTCGTAGGTGGTGAGGGGCCAGTCGGCCAGAGGTGTCGTGGATCCGGTCCACGAGAGTTCGGTGCCGCCGAGCGTGGATTGACTGGTGCGCGCGGTGAGTCCCGACGGTGCCGTCGGGAGCGGGTTGTCGTTGTCGAGGATCGTGACGGTCCCGAGGACCTTCCCGGGATTCACGTTGGTCAAAGTGGTGAGGTACAGATAGAAGAACTCGGTGCCCTCAGCGAGGACGTCGTTCTTGATGGTGATCGTGATCTTCTTGGTGTAGGTGCCCGGGAGGAAGTTGATCAGCTTGTTGCTGATCGGCAGGTAGTCCGCGCCCGCCGTCGCGTTCGCGCCGGTGGACGTCGTCGAGAGCCGAGCGGTGAGCGGGGTGATCGCCTTCGTGTTGAGCGAAAGGATCGCGGAGACCTTCGTCGTCAACGTGTCGCCTTCGGTCACGGTCACGTCGCCGACCGAGATGACCGGGGTCAACGAGGTCGGGTTGTCGTCGTCGATGATCGTCCCGGTCGCGATTGGGGTGCCCAGCGCCGCCGCGAACTGGTTCGAAAGCGTGACGGTGAAGCTCTCGTTGCCCTCGTTCATGGTGTCTCCGAAGATCGGCACCACGATGTCCTTCGAGGTCTTGCCCGCCTCGATGACGACCTGCTTGTTCGTCTGGGAGGTGTAGTCGACGCCGGGAGTCGCGGTGACCGGTGCGGTCGAGTAACGAGCGGTCACCGGGAAGTTGGCGACGCGATCGAGCGACACCGTGAAGGACAGCGCCTTCGTCCTGCTGTCGCCTTCGACCAGGCTGGCGTCACCGATCGAGATCACCGGAGGATGGGGTTCGTTGTCGGTGATGGTGCCGGTCGTGCTCGCGGCCTGTCCGTTGCCGGTATTGGTAGCCGTGAAGTTGAAGGACTCTGCGTCGGCTTCGAACGTGGTGTCGTCGATGACGGTCACGTTGACGGTCTGGCTCATCGCGCCGCCGGGGGTGAAGGTGAGCGTGCCACTCTTGGCCGTGTAGTCGGCGCCCGCGGTCGCGTGATTCGCGGTTGCGAAGTCGGACGTCGAATAACCCACCGAGACGGGCGCGGACGTCGGGCCTTCCAGCGACACCGTGATGGGAAGCGTCGTGTTGGCTTCTGCGATCGTGCCGCCCTGGGCGCGGATCGCCGGAACTTCATCGTCGCGAATCCGACCTTCGTCGACCGGGGTGCTCAGGAGCACGTTGGTGCCGCTCGTGGCCCGGAGGTTGAAACCGCGCGGCGGTGCGTAGGAGGAATTGTTGATCACCGGGACGTTGACGGTTTGCACTTGGGAGCCACCGGCGAGGAACGTCAGTGTGCCGCTCGCGGCGGTGTAGTCCGTGCCGGCGAGGGCGGTTCC
>JBDUBS010000324.1:0-2709 GCA_040003875.1 Acidimicrobiia bacterium
GCGGACCGCGGCCGACGTCGACCGCGTGTTGGCCACGGTCGTGCTTGCCGAAGCCGCCGACGTGGTGCATCGTGGCCTCTCGGCCGGGCAGCGCCGGCGTTTGGCCCTGGCGGTGGCGCTGGTCCGTAGTCCAGACCTGTTGCTGCTCGACGAGCCGCACGCCGGCCTCGACGCGCGCGGCCGCGAGGTGCTCGCGAGCGTCATCCGGGAGTCGCCGGCCGCGGGCCGGACCGTCGTGATGGTCTCGCACGAGTTGGAGGTCGCCCGGCCGCTCGCGACCCGAGAGATCCGGGTGGTCGGCGGGCTCGTCCACCCGGTCACCGAACCGGTGGCTCGGACATGAGCGGAGGCCCCAGCGGCACCAACATCTGGCGCGAGGCTGCGCTGGTCGCGGGTAAGGATCTGCGCATCGAGGCCCGGGCGCGCGTCGCGGTCGGCCAGATCCTGCCCTTCGGTCTGATCGTGATCCTGTTGTTCGCGTTCGCACTCGACCCGGACCGGGGAGTGCTCGCGCGCGTCGCGCCCGGTCTGTTCTGGGTGGCCGTGCTGCTGGCGCTGCTGCTCGCCGTCGGACGGGCCTTCGCGATCGAGACGCATCACGGTGCCCGGGACGGTTTGCGCATGACCGGACTCGACGGTGGTGCCATCTTCCTGGGGAAGACGGCCGCCATCGCGGTCCAGCTGGCGCTGCTCGAGATCGTGCTCGGACTGGGCGTGATCGTGCTCTACGGGGTCGATGTCAACGGGATCGGCATCGTGCTCCTGACCGCAGTTGCCGCGACCATCGGACTGGCGGCCACCGGTACCCTCTACGGCGTTCTGGCTGCCGGGCTGCGGATGCGAGAGACCTTGCTGCCCCTGTTGCTGTTACCGGTCATCGCACCGGTCATGCTGGGGGCGACGAGGGCGTTCGAGGACGGACTCGACGGCGTTCCCGGCGACGCGTGGCCGTGGGTCGGGATGCTCGGAGTCTTTGCGGTGATCTACACGACCATCGGAGTGATGGCCTTCGGTGCCCTCTGGGAGGAGGCAGCGTGAGCGACGAGACCAACGTTCGGGACGAGTTGCTCGCACCCGTGGTGCGGCGGGTGATCGGCGTGACCGCGGCGATCTCGCTCGTCGCCTTGGCGCTGTTCGGACTCTGGGGTGCGCCACCCGACGCGGTGCAGGGCGATGCCCAGCGCGTGATGTACCTCCACGTGCCGAGTGCATGGTTGGCCTACCTCGCGTTCTTCGTCACCGCGGCGGCCTCCGCGCTGTTCCTCTGGAAACGGACCCGGGCCGAGGTCTGGGACCGGCTCGCGGGTGCGTCGGCCGAACTCGGGGTGATGTTCACCGCCCTGGCGTTGGTTCTGGGCTCGATCTGGGGTCGCCCGGTCTGGGGGTTCTGGTGGGCGTGGGACGCCCGGCTCGTGAGCACCGCGCTCCTCTTCTTCCTCTTCCTCGGGTACTGCGCCCTGCGGCGGATTCCGGCGGCCGACCCGGTCGGCGCCGCGAAGCGCAACGCGATCGCCGCGCTCATCGCCTTCGTCGATGTGCCGATCGTGCACTTCTCGGTGGAATGGTGGCGGACCCTTCACCAGCAGGCGACCGTCTTCAGTCCCGAACTCAACCCGCAGATCCACGGGGTCATGGCCCTCACGCTCTGGATCGGCACCATCGCGTTCACGCTCCTGTACGTGTACCTGCTCGACCGGCGATATCGGCTCGCGGTGCTGGAGGAAGGCCACGCGGACCGTGAGTTGGAGCAGGCGATCGCCGAGCGGGTCGCCGCCGGGCGGAGCGTGGTGGCGTGACCGATGTCGGGTACGTGATCGCCGGCTGGTCGATCGCTGGTGTCGTGCTGGGTGGGTACACCATCCGGTTGACGCGCCGGCTTCGCCGGGCCGAACGCGCCGCGGCGGAACCGGAGTCCGAGCAGTGACGAGCACCACCAAGCGAAAGCCGCGCTATCTCATCGCGGCGTTGCTCTGCGGGGCGACGGTGGTGATCGCCGTCGCGCTGGTCGTGGTGTTGTCGCAGAACGTGGTGTTCTACCGGACGGTGTCCGAGGCGGTGCACGACCGCAAGAGTCAGGGGACCGACCGCTTCCGCCTGGCGGGTGCCGTGGTGCCGGGGTCGGTGCGCGAGACCGGTTCCGGCGTCGACTTCGAGGTGACCGACGGGACCGACACCGTGAAGGTGGTCCACCATGGTGATCCGCCCGAGTTGTTCAAGCCGCGGGCACCGGTGCTGTGCGAGGGCAGGTGGGGGAGTGGACTCACGTTCGACTCCGACCGGATCCTGATCCGCCACGGCGCCAAGTACAGCCCGCCGAAGGTCGATATCAACCACGCCCCGCAGGTGAAGACGTGAGCGGGGCCCGAGCGGCCCACGCCGAAGGCGTACGAGCGGAGAAGGCGTGAGAGCGACGCTCGGGATTCTCGGCATCGCGATCGGCATCGGCGGTGCCGCGATCGGCATCGTGTTCCTCCTGCGCGGTGTCCTCACTCACGACGCCCGATCACTGCGTTCGGGTCGGGCCTGCGTGTTCGTCGTGCTCGGCGGCGCGATGCTCGCGGTCGGGGCCATGGAGTGGGCGCTGCTGAGCCACGACTTCTCGATCAAGTACGTGGCCGAGAACAACGCGCGGGCCACCCCGACGCTCTTCACCATCACGGGCCTCTGGGCCGCGCTCGAGGGGTCCATTCTCCTGTGGGCCCTGATCCT
>JBDUBS010000699.1:0-2707 GCA_040003875.1 Acidimicrobiia bacterium
AGCCGGGCCTCTCGGACGTGTTCGCCCGCTACGCCGCCGACCACCTCTTCTCGAGCATCGACGAGATCGGCGTCCGCGACGGAGCCAACCTCGTGATCGACGGCTTCGACTTCGCGCCGACGTTCTCGATCTGGACCACGATCGAAGAATGCCTCAATCCGCCCGTGATCTGGGAGCGGGATCGCGGCTGGTACACGACGGCTCCGTTCTCGGAGCCGGAGACGTTCGTGTTCCCCGAGGGCATCGGCCCGGTCGAGTGTGTGAACGTGGAGCACGAAGAAGTTCTGCTCATCCCGCGCTGGGTCGACTGCGACCGGGTCACGTTCAAGTACGGGCTCGGCGACGAGTTCATCGCCGTGCTCGACGCGCTCCACAAGACCGGCCTCGATCGAACCGACCCGGTCCGCGTCCGCGACGTGGAGGTCTCACCCCGCGACGTCGTCGCGGCCACGCTGCCCAATCCGGCCGAACTCGGCGACCGCATGCACGGCAAGACCTGCGCGGGTACGTGGGTGACCGGCATCGGAACCGACGGGCATCCGCGCGATGTATATCTCCACCACGTCGTCGACAACGACTGGTGCATGCAGGAATACGGACATCAGGCCGTCGTGTGGCAGACCGCCATCAACCCCGTCATCGCACTCGAACTCATCGCCGCCGGTACGTGGTCGGGCGCGGGCGTGCGCGGACCGGAGGCATTCGACGCGGTCCCCTACCTCGACCTGCTCACCGCATACGGCTCGCCGTGGGGCATGGAGGAACGCACCCCCGCGAGCGGGTCGAGCTAGGCGACGCTTTCCGGCGAGCGTCCGATTCGGGCTTCACGCGCGGCGCGTCCCTGCGCACGCACGTCGTTGAGTTCGAGCCGGAGGACCTTGCGGGCCGTGCCGAACCGCCAGACGAACGCGGCGATCACCGCTGGGATCCCGGCGGCGGCAAGGCACAACAACAGGGCACCCCACCAGCTCAGGCGCGAGTAGCCCGACCAGTACCAGATCATCGGTGGAATGCGCGCCGAGTCGATCGCGAACCAGATCACCGAGCAGACGCCGAGCCCGTAAGCCGCCGCTATCGCCACTCCCATGGTTTCGCCTCCCCCAGAGGTCCGGTCGAGCCGATCCATCCTGCCAGGTGCTCCGGGCGCCGTCGAAACGCGGCGCTGGACATGGATCCCACGGCGCCGGTCAGGCGCGGACCAACGTGAGGATCAACGCGTAATGACACCCCGCGGCCGCCACGGTCATCACGTGCCACAACTCGTGGAAGCCGAAGGTGTGGGGCCGCAGGCGCGGTCGTTCGAGCCCGAACAGCACGGCGCCGACCGTATAGAAGACACCCCCGGCGAAGAGCAGGATGATCTGGGTAGTCGACAGCGCCTCGAAGATCACCGGCAATGCCACGACCATGACCCAGCCGAACCCGACGTACACGTAGCCGCCGTGTCGGTTCATGAAGTCCCATTTGGTGAACGTGAGCGTCACTCCGGCGACGGCAATCGTCCACGCGATCGCGAGCAGGGTGATGCCCCACGCCGGGCGGAGCGCGAGCAGCACGATCGGCGTATAGGACCCGGCGATGAGCACGAAGATCATCGCGTGGTCGGCCTGCTGCATCCGGTCACGCAGACGCGGCCCCCACGTATCCCGGTGGTAACTGGCCGAGGTCCCGAAGAGTGCCGCGACCGAGACCGCGTAGAGCGATGCGGCGACGTCGGCCGACGCGCCCCGGGCCAGCAGGATGAGCACCACTCCGGCCGGGATGCTCAGGAAGAACATGATCTGGTGGAGCCGACCGCGAAAGCGCGGTTTCACGATCTCCGCGATCGCCTCGGTGCAGGCCGGAGTGGCGGCCGTCCGGTCGATCGAGGTGGGTCGGGTGGTCGACATCCGCTCCAGCGTAGGACCTGCCGGTCGCGGATTCGTGGGCACGATGACCTGTTCGCCGTCAGTCCTCAGGTTCGTCATGGTCTGGTCCCGGGGACATCAGGAGCGCAAACACCGGCTGCGGCCCGGGCCGGCGCAGCACGAGCCGGGCTCCCTCGGCCTCGGCGAGGGCCCGGGCCAGCGCCAGCCCGATGCCGTGACTTCCGACGGTCGACGACCGGCGTTCGAAGATCCGCTCGGGCTCGGCGATGACACCGGTCCCCTCGTCGGAGACCTCGATGACCGCACCCGAGCCGGCGGGCCGGGCCGCGACCACGATCTCCCCTGCACCATGGCGCCGGGCGTTGTCCACGAGGACGTCGAGGATCTGGCGGACGGCGCGGTCGGAGATCAGCACCTTCGGAAGATCCGGGGCCACCACGAGCCGCAACGACCGCCCGGCCGACACCTCCGGTCGCCATCCGGTTTCCAGTCGGCGCAGCACCTCGGCCACCTCGGTGTCTGCATGCGGGGCCGGAGCCTCACGAGCGAGCGTCAGGAGGTCGTCGATGGTCCGGTCGAGCCGGTCGACGTCGTCGACCGCGGCGGCGAGCACGGCATCGAGGTCGCGGGTCGGATCCAGGCTCGCCGCTTCGAGGTTGATGCGCAGGCTCGTCAGCGGGGTGCGGAGCTGGTGGGATGCGTCCTCGCTGAACGACCGCTCGCGCGTGAGCATCCGATCGAGGCGGACCGCAGTGGTCTCGAGCGCGGCCGAGACCGCGTCGACCTCGGGGACGCCACTCGCCTCGGCGCGGACCGTGAAGTCACCGTCACCCAACCGC
>JBDUBS010000658.1:0-2707 GCA_040003875.1 Acidimicrobiia bacterium
TGGCTTCGAGTACTGACAGGTTCAGCGGCGAGGCTCTTGTTCACGCTGGCGGCGGAACTCCTTGAGCGCGTTGCCGGTGGCGCCGCCGATCATCAGGGCGAGCGCGGCGGGTTCGCAGTCGGTTGCGTAGCTCACGAGACTGCGCCCGTCACCGAGATCGAACACGTCGATGGTGCCGAGGTGGTCCTGGATGAATCCTGGCGCGAGGCGGTACTGGAAGCGGCGTTGGATCGAATCGTTGGTGACGATTTCCTCCGCCATCGGCAGTCCCGACTCGGTCGTGATGGTGCGCAGCGTGCCCTCGACGGTGGCGCCGGCGACGCCGGGGAACCAGTCGGCGATGGTCAACGGGTCGGCGAAGACGGCGTACACGTCGTCGGCGGGCCGGTCGATGATGATCTGACGACGAACGGTGGCCACAGAGCTCCTACTGCTGGCTCATGGTGGCGCGTTCGGTGGCCGCTGCGTTGGCGTCGGCTTCGGCGGGTCGCTCCGAGACGAGCTGGATGTCGACCCGGTCGAGGCGACCCTCGAACGCGAACTCGCCGGAGTACCGGTCGCTCACGGGAGAACCGTGGTCGTACCCGACGCTTGGTCCGAGACTCGAGATGATGCGCATGGCGAACGGGAACTCGACCTGTCCGCACTCCTCACCGTCGATGACGAGGGTCGCGTTGCCACCCTTGCCCGTGCGCCGGAACCGCACGCCGACGACGCCGGGACCTTCGGGCACCCGGCGATCGGACTCGGCGACGAAGTGGTCGCCGAAGCAGTTGTAATCGAACAGCAATCGGTCGTTTTGCACGAACACGCTGACTCCGGAGTTACCGGTGCCGGTCGCGTAGACCACACCGCCCGCACCCGCAGGACGGTCGATGGTCGCGTCGAGATCCCAGCTCCGCCCGCCGATCGAGGCGCCCACCTGGGCGGGCATCGGCGCCATCGGCGGTCGGTACGTGTAGTGCCGATCCTCACGGTGCGGCGAGCGATCCCGGAACCGTGCGCCGAACAACTCGATGGTGCGGTCGTCGAGGGGAAGGACACCGTGTTCCTCGGCCTCGTCCCACCACATCGCGACCATCTCGGCGAGCTTGTCGGGCCTCTCGGTCGCGAGGTCGTTGCACTCCGACCGATCCTGTTCGTAGTGGTACAGCTCCCACTGGTCGTCGTCGAACGGGACGCCCGCTTGGTGACGCGTGACAGCCTTCCACCCGTCGTCGTAGATCGCGCGGTGGCCCATCATCTCGAAGTACTGCACGCCCTTCGCGGTGGGCGCGTCGGGCGCGTCGAAGGTGGAGAGCATCGACGTGCCGGTGATCGGCATCTGGTCGTACCCGCGGTACGTGGCCGGCGCGCTCACGCCCAGTGCCTCGTAGATGGTCGGGACGATGTCGTTCACGTGGTGGAACTGGTCACGTAGGTTGCTCGCACCCGATGAACCGCTCGTGATGCGCGCCGGCCAGTGCATGATGAGCGGCACGTGCACACCGCCTTCGTGGGTGTTCTGCTTGTACCACTTGAACGGCGTGTTTCCGGCCTGCGACCAACCCCACGGGTAGTTGGTGTGGCTGTTCGGTCCGCCGATGTCGTCGATACGGTCGATCGCTTCGTCGGGCGTCTCGAGGATGAAGTTGAAGTACTTCCATTCGTGCAGCACCCCGAACGGGCCGCCCTCCTGCGAGGCACCGTTGTCGGAGAGCAACACGATCATGGTGTTGTCGAGTTCTCCCAGGTTGGCGAGCGCGTCGACGAGACGTCCGATCTGCGCGTCGGTGTGGTCGAGGAACCCGGCGAAGGCCTCCTGGAGGCGCGCCGCGAGTTTCTGGTGGTTCTCGGGCATGTCGTCCCAGGCGTCGACGCCGGGGTTGCGCGGCGCGAGTTGCGTGTGGGCCGGGAGGAGACCTCGCTCGATCTGGTTCGCGTGCCACTGCTCGCGTGCGACGTCCCAGCCCGCGTCGAACTGGCCGCGGTACTTCTGGAGGTATGCGTCGGGTGCCTGGTGCGGCGCGTGCGTGGCGCCGAACGCGAGGTAGAGCAAGAACGGCCGGTCGGGGCGGATCGATTTCGTGTCGTGCACGAACTCGATGGCGTGATCCACGAGGTCTTCGCTGAGGTGGTAGCCGTCGGCGACCGACTTCGACGGGCTCACGTGGTGGTTGTCGTACACGAGTTCGGGGTGGAACTGGTCGGTCTCGCCGTCGAGGAAGCCGTAGAAGCGGTCGAACCCACGCTGGCACGGCCACTGGTCATACGGCCCGGCGGCCGACGCGTTCTCCATCTGGCTGAGGTGCCACTTGCCGACCGCGAACGTGGTGTAGCCCTCGTCGCGGAGCACCTCGGCGGCGGTGGTGGCGTGGTTCGAGATGTGCCCACGCATGTTCGGGAAGCCGGTGTTGAAGTTGGAGACCGAGCGCATACCGACTTCGTGGTGGTTGCGGCCGGTGAGCAGCGACGCGCGGGTAGGGGAGCACAACGGCGTCACGTGGAAGTTCGTGTACTGCAGGCCTTGCGCGGCGAGCCGGTCGATGTTCGGAGTTTCGATGCTCGACCCGTAACACCCGAAGTGAGAGAAACCGAGGTCGTCGAGGAGTACGACCACCACGTTCGGTGCGGCCTCACCGGGGTGCGGAGCGTCCGGCCACCACGGCGTCGACTCGGCGAGGGTCTTGCCGATCGTGCCTTCGAACCGTTCGTAGTCCTGCATGTG
>JBDUBS010000116.1:0-9042 GCA_040003875.1 Acidimicrobiia bacterium
GTCGCAAACCCGCGATAGTCGCGGGTTTGTGACGCAATGTGGGGTCTACAAGGTGCGGATCAGCGCGGCGTCGCCCTGGCCGCCACCACCGCAGAGGGCGGCGGCGCCGAGGCCACCGCCACGGCGGTGGAGTTCGTGGATGATCGAGCCCACGAGGCGGGCGCCCGACATGCCGACCGGGTGACCCAACGCGATCGCGCCACCGTTGACGTTCACGATGTCGTCGGTGATGCCGAGGTCGCGCATTGACGCGACTCCGACGGCCGCGAACGCCTCGTTGATTTCGAACAGGTCGACCGCCGAGACCGGCAGGTTCGCCTGGTCGAGGGCACGCTTGATCGCACGCGACGGCTGGTGGAGCAGCGACGGGTCGGGGCCGGCGACCATGCCGAAGCCTGCGAGTTCGGCGATCGGGGTGGCGCCCAACTCCTCTGCCTTCTCACGGCTCATCACGATGAGCGCCGCGGCACCGTCGGAGATCTGCGACGCGTTGCCCGCAGTGATGGTCCCCTCCTTGGAGAACGCCGGGCGTAACTTCCCGAGGGACTCGGTGGTCGTCTCGGGACGCACTCCCTCGTCCTCGAGGACCATGACCGGGTCACCCTTGCGCTGCGGGACGGGCACCGCGACGATCTCGTCGGCCAGTCGGCCTTCCTTCATCGCCGCGGCGGCGCGTTCGTGGCTCTTGGCCGCGAGCTCGTCCTGCGCGTTGCGGTCCACCTCTTGCTCGTTGGCGTATCGCTGGGTGCCGGTTCCCATGTGCTCCATGTCGAACGCACACCACAGACCGTCGTGGATCAGTGAGTCGATGACCTCGCCGTTGCCCATCCGGAATCCCGCCCGCGCCTTCGGCAGCAGGTACGGGGCGTTGGTCATCGACTCCATGCCGCCCGCGACGACGACCTCGGCGTCACCGGCGCCGATCATCTGGTCGGCGAGGTACAAGGCGTTGATGCCCGAGAGGCAGACCTTGTTGACCGTGATGGCCGGAACGCTCATCGGGATCCCGGCCTGTTGCGCGGCCTGCCGCGCGGTGATCTGGCCCTGACCGGCCTGGAGCACATGGCCCATGATCACGTAATCCACCTGCTCGGGACCGACACCGGCCCGCTCGAGCGCGCTCTTGATGGCGATGCCACCGAGATCCATGGCGCTGAAGGCCGCGAGTGCGCCGGACAACTTTCCGATCGGCGTACGGGCGGTGGAGACGATCACGGAACCGGGCATGGCGACTCCCGTCGAGAGGCTGGGACACCGGTGAGCTACCGGTGAGGAAGGAAGCGGAATCGTAGTCCCGAACGGGTGGATATGGTCCAGCCTCCCCTGTCGGTCCGTCCGCTGGCACTCCTGTCGGTCATGCCTTGCGTGGAGCTCGCTCCCGGACTGCTCGCCTCCGCAAGCTCCGGCTCGGGTCAGCTTGGGTCGGGTCTGGCTCGGGTCGGGTCGGAGACGCGACCGGGAAGATTTGTGCGGTGCGTGTGTACCCCCCACTACCTTCGTCGGCCATGACGACCGAGATCGACGCCATCCGTTCTGCCGTGCTCGAACGTGCCCCGGGCGACGCGCTCGCGGCACTGCCGCTCCCCGAAGCAGTCCGGGGCGCGCTGGTGCGGGCCGAGGACCAGGAGATGTTCGCCGGGATGCCCTCGGAGGAGAAGGACCCGCGCACGTCGGTGCACGTGGAGGAGTTCCCGTTCCCCGAGATCGCACCCGACGAAGTGGTGCTCGCGGTCATGGCGAGTTCGATCAACTTCAACACGGTCTGGACCTCGATTTTCGAACCGCTGCCGACGTTCGGATTCCTGAAGCGCCTCGGCAAGGAGAGCGTGTGGGGCGCACGCCACGACCAGCCCTTTCACGTGATCGGTTCCGACGCGTCGGGTGTGGTCCTACGGGTCGGCTCCGCGGTACGCAACTGGAAGCCGGGCGACGAGGTCACGGTCCACTGCAACTACCTCGACGACCAGGATCCGTCGGCCCACGACGACTCGATGATGGCCACCAACCAACGTATCTGGGGGTTCGAGTCGAACTTCGGTGGGCTTGCGGATCTCAGTGTGCTGAAGGCCAACCAGTTGATGCCCAAGCCTGCGCACCTCACCTGGGAAGAGGCCGCGGTCAACGCGTTGTGCAACAGCACCAGCTACCGCATGATCGTGAGCCCCAACGGCTCGCACATGACGCAAGGGCAGAGCGTCCTCGTCTGGGGCGCGACCGGCGGCATCGGTGCCTACGCGTGTCAGTACGTCAAGAACGGTGGCGGTACTCCCGTCGCGGTCGTCTCGAGTGAGAAGCGCGTGGCGTTGCTCAACGACATGGGCATCGAGGCCGTCATCGACCGGCGGGCCGAGGGCTACAAGTTCTGGAAGAGCGACACCGAGCAGGACCCGGGCGAGTGGCGTCGGCTCGGCAAGAAGATCCGCGAGGTCAACGGCGGGCGTGATGTCGACATCGTGTTCGAGCACCCCGGCCGTCAGACGATGGGTGCCTCGGTGTTCGCCGCGAAGCGCGGCGGGATGATCATCACCTGCGCCGCGACGAGCGGGTTCATGATCGAGTACGACAACCGCTACCTCTGGATGAACCTCAAGACGCTCAAGGGCTGTCACTTCGCGAACTACCGCGAGGCGTGGGAGGCCAACCGCGCGATCTGTGAGGGGAAGGTGCACCCCACGTTGTCGAAGGTGTTCACGCTCGATCAGACCGGCGAGGCCGCGTACCAGGTGCACCACAACATGCACGAGGGCAAGCTCGGCGTGTTGTGCCTCGCGCCGGAAGAGGGACTCGGCGTGACCAACCCGGAGATGCGGGAGCGACTGCTCCCCGAGATCACCCTGTTCCGCCGCCACGCCTGACGCGGGCGCCCCGGGTCAGGCGGGCAGCGCGAAGGTCTCGATGCCGGTGGTCGTGGGGACGAGGATGCGGCCGCTCACGATCGACGGTGGGGCCGTCGGGGTGCCCCCGAGGGTCAGGGTCCGCAGCGCCGAGCACGACGGCTGCGAGCAACCGATGCGGTTCGCGAGCACGAGGTGCTTGTCCGACGTCGCGACGATGACGACGTCTCCGGCGATCGACGGTCGGATTGACGCCACGGCCGGGAGCGGGACCGTCCAGCTCGGTCCACAGGTGGGCTGACCGCAGCCGCCGGCGGCGTACACGGCGAGGTTCGCGGAGCCGCTCACCCCGCTGGGCGCGAATGCATGATCGGTGTCGAACGCCGGATCTCCTGTGATCGTCCGGGCGGTGTCGGTGGGTGAGCGCCACGCGAGGGCCGCGGTGATTGCGTCGACACTCCAGAGCTGGGTGCCGTTGCGTGAGGTCCACGTCGTCGCGCCGCCGACCCAGTACCCCGGGGTGGCGATCGCATGCGCGACCGGCCGGCAGAAGCCCTCGCAGTTGGGGTCGTAGACGTTGGCCGTCTCCCCGGTCGCAGCGGCGACGAAGCGGTCGCCGATGCGGCTGACGCGTGGGAGGTTGTGCGGAGGGATCGGCGGGACGCCGCAGGCCGTCACCGACGTCGAATCGAGCCAGATCTTCTGGAAGCCGAGGTCGTAGGCGGTCAGACCGCTTGCCACCGTCGTGTTGGTGCCACACCCGATGACGGCCGAAGTCGCCTGCCGCCACGGCACGATGATCCGGTCGCCGTCGATGACGATGTCGCCGGTGATGCAGCTCGACGTCGCGTTCACCCCGGGGACGGGGCCCAGCACCGTCGAGTCGATGACGGCACCGGTGTCGCGGTCCAGCTTCACGACGGAGCACCGGGCGGCGGAGACGGGCACGAAGATGCGACCGGCGTACAACCCGGGCGTCCCGACTCCGGGCAGACCACCCGCCGACCACCTCGACCCACCGGTGGTGCCGGCGAACGCGGTCACGGTGGAGCCGGTGCGGGCGAAGAGCCCGTCCCGGTCGCCCACGACCTCCGCCGGGGCCGATGGCGCCGTGCCGACCGCTCCCGCCGTCAGCGCGCCGACGTTCGCGGGGGTGACGGTGGTGTCGTTCTCGGCCCAGGCGCGCCGGTTCGGTCCCTGACCGACCATCGGCCACGCACAGCCGGCGGTGAGCACGGCGATTGCGACGAGCAGGATGAAGCGAGCGCGCATGTGATGTCCCCCAGTGGCTGCGAGAGGGTAGGGCCTGGAGCGGTGCCCGACAATGGGTCCGGATGTCCTACTCCGGTCCGGTGCCGCACAATCTGGACGACGTGCTTGTACCTTGCCGACATGTCGAAACGTCTGGGTATGTTCGTCGCGCTCGTCGCAGCGGTGGTTCTCGTCGCCGCGTGCGGGAGCAGCGGTTCGAAGGCCAAGGTGTCGACCAATGACACCGGGCCGCCGACCACGACCACCACGCCGGCCCCGGCCGCGGCATCGGCCAAGGGCAAGCCGTGTGTTGCATTGGCGGATCAGCTCCCTGCAGGCGCGCCCGAGGTCCCGGTGAAGGTCGGGCCGGCGCCGACTGCACTCGTCGTCGAAGACCTGACGCCAGGGACCGGCGCGACCGTCGCCGCGACGTCGACCGTCACCGTCGACTACATCGGCGTCTCCTGCTCAACGGGCAAGATCTTCGACGCCTCGTACGGCCGGGGACAGCCCGCGACCTTCCCGCTCAGCCAAGTGATCCCGGGCTGGTCCCAGGGACTGGTCGGGATGAAGGTCGGCGGCAAGCGCCTGTTGGGGATCCCGAGTGACCTCGCGTACGGAGTGAGTGGCTACCCGCCCGGTATCGCACCCGACGAGGCGTTGTGGTTCGTCGTGGAGATGAAGTCGGTCGCCTAATACGATCCGGAGATGCAGCTCACCGAGATCGACCACGTTGCCATCGCCGTTGCCGACCTGGACGCGGCCATCGCGTATTACCAGGACACCTTCGACTGCACGGTTGCGCACCGAGAGTTGATCGAGTCGGACGGCGTCGAGGAAGCGCTCCTCAAGGTGGCCGATTCGTACGTGCAGTTGCTGACCCCGACGAGCGATTCGTCGCCGGTCGCGAAGTACCTCGCCAACAAGGGTGAGGGCATCCACCACGTGGGCTACCGCGTCGCGAACTGCGCCGAGGCACTCGAACGGGTGAAAGCCGCGGGCCATCGGGTGATCGACGAAGTCCCGCGACCGGGGAGTCGCGGCACGACGGTCGCGTTCGTCCACCCCAAGGGCGCGTTCGGCACCCTCATCGAACTCGTCCAGGAGTAGCGGTCCTGACCGGTGCCGACGGTTCGGCTCGCCGACGGGCGCGATCTCGCATTCCTCGACGGTGACCCTGCCGGGGTCCCGGTCCTGCTCTTCCACGGCGCGCCTGGTTCGCGCGGGTTCCGTCCGCGCGCGGCGGAGACTGCGGCCGCGGGTGTTCGCCTGATCACGTTCGATCGACCGGGGTACGGCAGTTCGGATCCGGTCGAAGCGCCGACGGTGGTCGGCGCCGCGCGCGACGCGCTCGCGCTCATGGAGCACCTGGGGATCGGTTGGTTCGGCGTCGTCGGGTGGTCCGGTGGCGGGCCGTTCGCGGCGGCCACGGCGTGGCGAGCTCTGGATCAGGTGGCCGGACTGGCGATCGTCTCGGCACCCGGGCCGCTCGACGAAGTGCCGGGCGCATGGGAGGCGCTCGGCGACCTCCGTCGGCCGACGGCCGAAATGGCGCGCCGCGAGCCGCACCGGTCGGTGCGCTCCGTCGGCCGTCACATGGTGCCGTTCCTCGAGGACCCCATTTCTTTTCTCGGCCGCGGCCGCGGTCCGGATGCCGGTATCCGCGCCGACGCGGAACTCGGGCCGATGCTCGAAGCACAGCTGGCCGAGGCATTGCGGCCGGGTGCCGACGGCATCGCCTCCGACCTGATCGCGATGTGGTTGCCGTGGCCCTTCGCCCTCGGCGACATCCGCGTGCCGACCGTGGTGTTCCACGCCGGACGGGACGCGCACAACGACGCAGACTCCCGCGCGTACGCCGACCGCATCCCCGATGCCACGCTCCGAATCTGGCCCGAGGCCGGCCACCTCGGCATTCTGGCGTACTGGCCCGAGGTCCTCGCAGTACTCACTGAGGGCCTGTCCGCGTAATGCCTATATCGTTCCCTGCCTTATGGCCGCACAGGAACCGCCCGTACCCGTTGCGCACCCCATCGAGGAGCGCATCGATCAGCTGAACGCCCGTCGTGAGGAGGCGTTACACGCGGCCACACCCGAGGCCATCGAGCGCCAGCACTCGCGCGGCAAGCTCACCGCGCGGGAGCGCATCGAGTTGCTCCTCGACCCGGGTTCCTTCCACGAACTCGACATGCTCGCCCGGCACCGGGCCCACGGCTTCGGCATCGAGAACAACCGTCCGCTCACCGACGGCGTGGTCACCGGGTGGGGGACGGTCGACGGTCGTAAGATCTTCCTCTTCGCGCAGGACTTCACCCTCTTCGGTGGCGCGTTGGGCGAGGTCTTCGCCGAAAAGATCCACAAGGTCATGGACCTCGCGGCCAGTACGGGGGCGCCGTTCGTCGGCCTCAACGACGGTGCGGGCGCCCGGATCCAGGAAGGCGTCGTCTCGCTCGCGAGCTACGGCAAGATCTTTCAGCGCAACGTGAGCGCGTCCGGTGTGATTCCGCAGATCAGCGTGGTCCTCGGACCCTGTGCGGGTGGCGCCGTGTACTCGCCGGCGATGACCGACTTCATCTTCATGGTCAAGGGCACCTCACACATGTTCATCACCGGTCCGGACGTCGTGAAGGCGGCCACCGGCGAGGACGTGACTCAGGAGGAACTCGGCGGTGCGATGACCCACGCGCAGAAATCTGGCGTGGCCAACTTCGTGTTCGACGACGAGGAAACGTGTCTCGAACAGGTGCGCTACCTCTTGTCGTTCCTCCCGGCGAACAACCTGGAGGATGCGCCGTACTTCGAGCCCGAGGACTCGGCGGACCGCACGTGCGACGGGATCATGGACCTCATTCCCGACGCGTCGAACAAGCCCTACGACATGAAGAAGGTCATCGCCGAGGTCGTCGACGACGGCGACTTCTTCGAGGTGAACGCACTCTGGGCCATGAACATCGTGTGCGGCTTCGCGCGCGTCGACGGTCACGTGGTCGGGATCGTCGGGAACCAGCCCCAAGTGCTCGCCGGCTGTCTCGACATCGAGGCATCGGAGAAGGCAGCGCGGTTCGTCCGCACCTGCGACGCGTTCAACATTCCGCTCGTCACGTTCGTCGACGTCCCTGGATTCCTCCCGGGCACGACCCAGGAGTATGACGGCATCATCCGGCACGGAGCGAAGCTTCTCTACGCGTACTGCGAAGCCACCGTGCCGCGAGTGCAGATCATCACCCGCAAGGGCTACGGCGGCGCGTTCGTGGTCATGAACTCGAAGTCGATCGGCGCCGACCTCGCGTACGCGTGGCCGTCGGCGGAGATCGCGGTCATGGACGCCAACGGTGCGGCCAACATCCTGCTGCGCCGTGAACTCGCGAGTGCCGAGGACCCGGTCGCGCGCAAGGCACAGTGGGATGAGGAATACCGCGAGCGCTTCGCCAACCCGTACAACGCCGCGGAGCGGGGGTACGTCGACGACGTCATCGATCCGCGCGACACGCGCCGCGTGCTCGCTGGTGCACTCGAGATGTTGCGCACGAAGAAGGAACAGATGCCGGCGCGCAAGCATGGGAACGTGCCGCTCTGATGGCGGATGACCGCCCGCGGTTTCGGGTCATCGACGCCAACGCCTCGGCCGAGGAGGTCGCGGCGATCGTGGCCACACTGACGCTGCTCACCCTTCCTGGTGCCGTGGATTCCACTCCGGGCACCGAGCCGTCACGGTGGGTCGCGGCGTCCCGGCTCGCGGCCCGACGATCGGGTTCGAGCCGCGGCGAATGGCGGCTCTCGGGCCGGATCGGGCGCCGAGCGCGCGCGTGAACGAAGCGCCGAGTCCCCCCGGGATCGATGTCGCCGAAGTCGTCGCGGTCGGGACCGATTTCGCCACCGTCTACTTCGCTTCCGCGCCCGGGCGCACGGTCGTCACGCGGCTCGGTGCCCGCGAGATCTCGAGTGACGGACCGCACCATTTGGTGACGTTCGCCGGGCTCGAAGCCGCGACCGACTTCGACCTCGAGATCGAAGGGCAGACCGGGTCAACGGAGCAATTGCCGGCCACGGTCCGTACCCTGGACCGTCCGCCGGGCGCGCGCCTGGCCACGTTCGCCACGGTCAACGACGTGCACTTCGGCGAGACGGTCTGCGGGATGATCCATGCGGTCCCCGAATCCGAACTCGGGCCGTGGGTTCGGGCCCGTCCGGGCGAGGACCCGTATCCGATCACCATGAATCGGGCCGCGGTCGTCGAGATCGAGGCGCTCGGGCCGGCGGTCGTGTTGGCGAAGGGCGACCTCACCTGCGTGGGCAGTGAAGAAGAGTACGCAGCCTTTCTCGACACCTACGGCCGGTTCGGCGACGCGCTCCTTCACGTGCGCGGGAACCATGACGCGATGCTCGACCCGACGCTCGCGCTGGAAGGCGCTCCTTACGCGGTGGAGGTGGGGAACGCGACGCTCGCGGTCCTCGACACCGTCCGACCGACCGAGGCCGGAGGTCAGATCACGCGGGACCAGCTCGGTTGGCTCGAGACCGTGGCCCGCGCGACCTCGGGCCCGGTGTTCGTCTTCGGTCACCATCAGATCTGGGACCTCCGCGCGAAGAACCGACCGGTCGACTACTTCGGTGTCGATCCCGACAGCAGCGAGGCATTTGCGGCCGTAGTCGGGCGATGCTCGAACATCGTCGGCTACTTCGCGGGGCACACCCATCGCAACCGGATTCGGCGATTCGCCGAATCGCGCGACGTCCCGTTCGTGGAGATCGGTGCGGTCAAGGAGTACATGGGGGTGTGGGCCGAGTACCAGCTCTACGAGGGCGGCTATACCCAACTGGTCCACCGCGTCGCGAGTGCCGAGGCGCTCGACTGGTCCGAACGCACCCGGTACCTCTACGGCGGCATCTACCCCGAGTACTCGCGCTGGCGGCTTGATCACCGCTGCTTCACGTACGCGTACTGATGGCTCGTTCG
>JBDUBS010000168.1:0-9042 GCA_040003875.1 Acidimicrobiia bacterium
ACCGAGCGCATCTTCGTGCCGAACACGCCCTTGCCCACCGCGCGCTCGAGCAGGTCGTCGAGGCCGGGCATCGGCTTCATCAGCTGCACGCCGTCGGCCTCGTCGGCGAGGCCCTTGTCGACCTTCAGGAACGGGACCACCTGCTTCACGTCCCACAGGAACTTCGCCGTGCCCTGACCGTCGATCTCGCGGTCCATCGTGCCCTCGAAGAGGATCGCGCCGAGGACACGCTTCCCGTTGAAGCTCGGGCTCGTGATGATCCGGCTCCGCATCGCGTGCATGCGGTCGAACATCTCGTCCTCGCCGGAGTACTCGCTCTCCTGGATGCCGTAGAGCTTCAGCGCCTTGGGTGTGCTCCCACCGCTCTGGTCGAGGGCGGCGATGAAGCCGGGGCGGCTCTGGACGGCGGCGAACATGTCCTGGTTCATGGAATCCCTCGTGATCGGTGGTTCTGGCCGGTTGACGACTGGCGAGATGTTGTCAGGCCGTGAGGTCGAGGCGCAGCATCCGGATGGCGTTGCCCCTGACGACCTGCACGATCGTTGCGTCGTCCAAGTCCGCCATGATGTCCATGGCGACCTTGCGGGAGTGCGGCCACGTGCTGTCGGAGTGCGGGTAGTCGGTCTCGAAGGTGACCGTCTCGGCGCCGATCTCGTCGAGCGACTTCAGCCCGTGGGGGTCGTCGAAGAAGCATCCGAAGACGTGCTCGCGGTAGGCCTGGCTCGGCGGGACCGTGACCTTGTCGGCCACACCGCCCCAGCCGCGGTTCTCGGCCCAGACCTTGTCGGCGCGCTCGAGCACGTACGGGATCCAGCCGATCTGACCCTCGGAGTACGCCACCTGCAGGTTCGGGATCCGTTCGAAGATACCCGACATCAGGAAATCGGTGAGCGACATCGCCGCGTTCATGTAGGTGAGCGTCGAGGAGACTGCGGCCGGTGCGTCCGGCGACGTCGACGGCATCTTCGAACTCGAGCCGATGTGCATGGAAACCACGGTCTCGGTCTCCGCGCAGGCCTCGAAGAACGGGTCCCAGTAGCCGTCGGCGTCGTGCACGGACGGCAGGCCGAGGAACGGAGGAATCTCGCTGAAGCACACTGCGTGCGCGCCCCGCGCCGCGTTCCGACGGACTTCGGCGGCGGCGAGATTCGCGTCCCACAGTTGGATGATCGGCAGCGGGATGAGCCGCCCACCGGAACCGGCACACCACTCGTCGAACTGCCAGTCGTTGTACGCCTTCACGCAGAGGTCGGCGAGTTCCTTGTCCTTGCGCTCGAGGAAGGTCTGCCCGCAGAACCGCGGGAACGTCGGGAACGACAGCGAGGCTTCGACCCAGTTGACGTCCATGTCCGCGAGCCGGTCGACCGGGTTCCAACACCCGCGCCGCATGTCGTCCATCGTGATGGGACTGATCGTGATCTCCTCGCGCGGGACGCCGGCGGCGGCCATCACACGCGTGAGCGGGTATCGGAGGTCTTCCATGTCCCACCAGTCGCACCACGTGCCGTCCTCGTCCGGACCGGCCTCTCGGTAACTGAACACCCCGCCGACGAAGGTCATCTCGGCGACCTTGCGCCGATGCATCGTGGGGCCGAGTTCGGAGAACTTGGCCGGCAAGCGGTCAGACCAGACCGTGGGCGGCTCCATGACGTGGTCGTCGACCGAGATGATCTTCGGGAACTCTTCGGGCGTGAACATGGGCGTCACAGTACATCTGACGACCCGTCAGATCGGAGGTGGCTCCCCGACGTCCCACCGGTGGTGGCGTGGGTCATGAATCACGTATCGGGCGAATCCGCACTCCGGACACCGGCGCTCGAGCACCAGGTCCGGTCCTTGACCTCGGGAGTGATCACGACGCAGACGACGCGGCGCCCCACGCGGTCAGCACCGCGTCCGTCGTGGTGAGCGTCGCGACGAGCGAGAGCGTGTTCGCGATCACTGCGGCTGCGTACTCGGCCGGCACGCCCGCGACGGCGTCGGTCGGCAGCACGAACTGGTACCCGCGGTTGACGGCGTCGAACGCGAAGTTGGTCATCCCGACGTTGACCGAGACGCCGACCCCCACGATCGTGGTCACCCCGAGATTGCGCAACATCGAATCGAGCTGGGTACCGGTCATCGGCCCCAGTCCGTGATGACGGGCGAGGACGACGTCCCGATCGTCGACGCCGATCGGAGTCGGGACCTGGACCGCCGCGCTTCCGGGCGAGAGGTGCAACGAAGCCTTGCGCACGCCCGCGAAGAGTCGCGCGTTCCGGTTGGCACCGACGAGGTCGTCGCGCGTCTCAGCGGTGCAATGGAAGACCGGCACACCCAACGCCCGCGCCCGCGTCGCGAGCTGCGCGCAGTGTGCGATCAAGTCGACCGCGGCGCCCGCGGCGGCGAGTTCCGGGAGCACCGAGGGTTCGCCGACGACTCCGTTCTGCACCTCTTGGAGTACCAGCGCGGTGTGCCCCGGATCGACGAGGGCAACGAGGTCCATCATTCCTCCGCGAACTGGAGATCGGCGTCTTCCATGAGGACCGCTTTGACGACCTTGCCCGTAGCGTTCCGGGGCAGGGGCTGCGGTCGGATCTCCCAGACGGAAGGCACCTTGAAGTACGCGAGGGTCTCACCGCAGAATCGGGCCAGCTCGTCGGGATCGAGGGTGGCATCGGGCATCGGGACCACGACCGCCTTCACCTCGTGCCCGAGCGACTCGTGGTCGACGGGGATGACCGCGACTTCCGCCACATCCGGATGCGCCTCGAGCCGATTCTCGATCTCGATCGGATAGATGTTCTCGCCGCCGCGCAGGATCAGATCGCGCTTGCGCGTCGCGAGGTAGAGCCGACCGCCTTCCATGCGCCCGATGTCGCCCGTGCGCAACCAGCCGCCGGGCAGAATCGTCGCTGCCGTCTCCTCGGGACGGCGCCAATACCCGGGCATGACCATCGGCCCGCGGAGAAAGATCTCGCCGTCCTCGGCGTCGGGCACCACCTTGCCGTCCTCACCACGGATCTCGATCTGCACGGTGGGAAGTGGACGGCCGGCCGCCTCCGGGAACGCGACCAGTTCTTCGCCCGCGTTCACGGTCGCCAACGCTGCGCACTCGGTCTGCCCGTAGCCGACCCCCATCGCGCCCTGCAGGTTCGGGATCGCGTTTCTCGCCCGCTCGAGCAGGGCCGGTGAGAAGGCCGATCCCCCGCCGCCGCCGTTGCGGAGTCCCGAGAGGTCGTAGTCCCCGAGCTTCGGGTGGGTCACGACCCGGTGCAACATCGTGACGGTGTACGACCAGCCGGTGATGTCCTCGGACTCGATGAGACCCATCACCACCTCGGGATCGAACCGGCCGATGGTCCACACGGATCGGATGCCACTCATCATGAACGCGACTGCGCCCATGTGCAGGCCGGAGACGTGGAAGAGGGGGTACGTCACCAGTTGGCACACGGGCTTGGCGTCCGGTGGGCCGGGCCGACTCATCGCCATGCGGGCGCCGTGGAAGAAGCTGATCCCGATGGCCGCGATCACGTTGCGATGCGTGTTGATCGCCCCCTTCGGTCGACCGGTCGTGCCGCTCGTGTAGAGGATGAGCGCAGGATCGTCCTCGTCGATGGGTTGGCTCGGGAGCGGCGCGTCGGGATACGCGTGCCACATGCGATCGAAGTCGTCCTCGATCACGATGGTGGGCATGCCCGGATCCTCGCCGTCGAGCCGATCCAGACGCTTGCGATCCGCGACGAGGACCAACGGATCGGCGTCCGCCAATCCGTGACGGATCTCATCACCCACCCACCATCCGTTGAGCCCCACCGCGATCGCGCCGAGGCTCACTGCGGCCCAAAACGTGACGATCCACTCGGGGCAGTTCGCGGCGAGAATCGCGACGCGGTCGCCCTTCCCGACGCCATACTCGCTGGCGAGGACGTATGCGACCGACGCGACCGCGCGGCGATGTTCCGCGTGCGTGATCACCCGACGCGTGTTCCGGTCGGCGAAGATCACGTACTCGCGATCCCCGAATGCCGCCGACGCTTCCAGCGCGTCGCGCAACGAGCGCAGCCGACCGGTGAGCACCTCGATTGGCGCGCCGTGCCAGTCCTCGACCCCGACCTCGAAGAAGCCGCCGGGAGCAACGAGCTGGGCTTCGATCGCGGCCATGCCGTCGGGAATACCTCGTGCGTCCATGAGGCGGCGAGGCTAGCGAGTGGCGCGGTTCACATTGACAGAAAGTTGAGCTGCCCGACTCGCAATGGGTGCGCGGATGGTGCACAATGCACAGGCCCCCGGGAGCAGGGCCGCGGGCCTCCCTGCCCGGTCCGCCGGCCGGCCCCCGGGGGCATTCGCTGCCTGGAAGATCCGGCCCTCGCGCATCAACCTCGAGCCATCAACTTCGAGTGTGGGCGTGCCGATGAAACTCCCATGCGTACTCGACGGCCGTCGCCAGACCTGCTCCTGGTCCTAGGTCTGCTCTGCGCGGTGCTGGGCGCGGCCATCTGGGCCACCACCGCGACGATCACCGACGAGCACACGATCCTCAACGAGGCCGAATCGATCGCGAAGAGCGAGCCGGTGCGCGAGGAGTTCACGAACCAGATCGCGGCTTCGATCACGCCACAATCGGCCATCTCGTCGGTGGCCGCGATCAACCTGTCCAACGACCTCGGCCGCAAAGTTGTGGCCACCCCCGCCTTCGTCCAGGCCTTCGCCAACGGGCTGCCAGGGATCTACGGGCAGGTCGTCGACGGCCAGCGGAACGACGTCGTGCTCGATCCGGCCCTGGTGAACCAGGCGTTCACCGAGGCCGGAGCGTCGCCGCCTGCGAACCTCAGGCTGGCCATCGACGGCGGTCGACTCCCCGACCTCCGCCAGGCCATCGAGCTGCTCAACCAGTTCGCGATGGCGTTCGGCATCCTGGCCGCGATCGGGATCGGCCTGGGTCTCGCACTGTCGCCCCATCGCCATCGCGCCATCATGCGGATCGGCCGCTGGCTCATCACGACCGGGATCTTCGCGATCGTCACGTTCTGGGCCCTCCCCACCCTCGCGCTGCTTCCCCTCGGCGGTTGGATCGGCGTCATCGGCATCGTGCTCTCGACCGGCGACTGGATGGCCGTGCCGGCCGCGGTCCTGACCGCATTCGGGATCGCCATCGTCGTGGTCGGACGCGCCGGCGACGCCGGCGCTCGTCGTCAGGAACTGTCGGTGATCCCGATCGTCCCCGGTCGCACCCCGAAGCGCGCGTCGATCAGCTGACCAAACCGTCGAGCGCGCGGTCACGCACCTCGACGAAGCGGTCGACCACGAGCGACGCCCAGCGTGGGTCGTCAGGTGCGAACGCGGCGCGCAGCTGCTCCTTGATGACCCCACTCTCCGGGCCGAGCGGATCGGCGTAGCCGTGCAGCCAGGCGTCGGCGCGCAGCGCGTCGGACACCGAGACGATGTCGACGGTCCCCCACTCGATTGCGACCCCCGCCACGGCGACTCCCGCGAGCCAGGCCTCCATCGAGTCGAGCACGTCACCACTCACATCGGCCGACACCGATGTGCCCTCGCTCGGGATCACGTACCCGTCGAAGCAACGGTCGAGTTCCTTCCGACCCTGGACGTCGGGATGGCTCGCGATCAGCTCGCCGTGGCCGAACTCGCCGAGGCCGGTGTGAAGATCGATGATCGCGACCCGCTCGGCATCGGCCAACTCGGCGCGCACGACCGCCTCCAACGTGTGGTGCGACCACACCCGGGTCCGACCGCCGTAGAAGATGCCGCGTGGGTGGCGGTACTGGCCCGCACTCACGGCGGCCTGGAGACGGTCGAAACCCTCGCGCGCCGCGAAGTCGAGCAACTGCGTGGTCGTCGCGTCGCGGGTCGCGTCGTCCCAGACCGGTGGCACCAACGCATCCGCGAGTTCGTCGTACCCGGCGTTCTCGGGGAGGGGCGCGTCGAAGTCGACCCCATTCCGATTGAGGTCGACATTGTCCTCGTTCACCCGCCGGACCCACGCGAACCCGTACGGGTTGAGGGCATGGACGAACACGACGCAGACGTCGTCGGGCAAGTCGACGCCGTCGCGCAGCCACGCGGTTTGACACGAGCTCCCAGCAAAGCCCTCGACCCCGTGCGTGCCGGAGATCACCAGGAGCCGACGCGACGCGTCGGGTGGCCCGAGCACCCCCACATCGGTGCTGAGCGCACCGCCGTCCGGACCACGGAGTGGATGTTCGTGGGAAGCGACGCGCGCACCGCGGCGCGCGGCGGCGTCGAGAAACGCAGTGCGGGCCTGCTGGTAATCGCCCGCGAGGCGCACGACTAGGACTGCACCGGTTCGCCGGCCGCGGTGACTGCGTACCAGAGGTTGCCCAACGCGTTGCCGTTCACGTCGCCGGCCTTCGCGTCGCCGGTGAACCCGTACAGCAGGTGCCCGTTGTAGGCGACCCACTCCTCGCCGTTGGGCTGCTTCGCGGTCGATACCTTGGCCGTCAGCCCCGGTCCGAGCGTCGGGGTCGCGTCGGCCTTCACCGGGGGCCACGCGGCGAGCAGGTTGGCCGAGACCTTGCTCACCGTGGCACCGGCATCGGGGACGTACAGGTACAGCGTCTTGCCGGTGGAGTCGGCGACGACCTTGCCGAGCGTGGTGTCCACGAGCTGGAGCGTCGTCGACGTCGCGTCGGCGGGCGCAGCCGTGGTCGACGTCGTCGTCTTCTTGCTGCTCCCACCGGAGCTGCTCGATCCACCACTGCTTCCGCAGGCGGCGATGACGACCGCGAACGCGACGACGATGCCGAATGTTCGTTTGGACATGAGACCTACCTCCGAGTCGATCGGCACTGTAGGTCGATCACCTCAGGGCGTGACGATCATCTCGTCGGCACGGTCGCCGTGTCCCGTCCCGAACGCAGGATCGTGCCGGGGACCGCGCCGGTGGCCTGATTCCCGGTGACCGTCTCGACACCGTTGACGAAGACGTGCTCGATGCCGAGCGCTTCGGACGTCAGGCGGGCCGATCCGCCGGGGAGATCGGCCACCAGCGTGGCGTGACCGGCCCCTATCGTTTCCGGGTCGAACACCACGAGGTCGGCGTGGGCACCGGGCCGGACCCGACCTCGATCGCGCAATCCGAACAGGTCCGCCGGATCGCTCGTGATCATGCGTACCGCGTCCTCGACCGAGATGAGTTGGCGGCCGCGCAGCATGTCTCCGAGGAAGCGCGTGGTGTACGGGGCGCCGCACATCCGATCGAGGTGCGCGCCGGCGTCCGATCCGCCGAGCATCGCCCGGTCGTCTTCCCACACCGACTTGCGCAACTCCCATGACGCCGGGTCGCCGTCCGGCGCGATCGGCCAGAGGATCGTGCGCAGGTCGTCGGCGATCACGATGTCGAGCAGCGTGGCGAAGGCGTCGCTGCCCCGCTCGGCCGCGACGTCCTTCACCGTGCGGCCCTTGAGGCCCTCGTTTCCGACCGAGTAGGTGTCACCGAGCACGTAGTTCTCCCAGTCGGCCAGACGACGGAACACGCCGGCCTCGTCGCTGTTCGCCCGGGCGTTCATCCACGCACGCGTCTCGGGATCGGACAGGCGTTGCATCCGTTCGCCGACCGGGAGGCCCATGACCTCGCCCCATCCGGGCAGCATGAACAGGGCGCAGTAGGTGAGGAAGCTCATGTTCATCGGGACCAACACCGGCATGGTCAGCGCGACCACCCGGCCGCCGAGTTCCACGGCCCGGTCGCCGGCCAGGAGTTGGCGGGGTACCCGCTGAGGAACGCGCGAATCGACCGTCAGCACGTTCCAGTTGAGCGGCCGGTTCCCGGCCGCCGACATTCGCGCGAGCAGGTCGATCTCGTCGTCGTCGAACGGGTCGAGGTCGCCGTCGAGGATGCCTTCGAGCGTGGTTCCCTCGTGCTCGCCCACCGCGGCACACAGCGCGAGCACCTCGGCCTCGCTGGCCCAGCGGGACGCGACGGGCTGGCCGTCGCCGTCCGAATGGGTCTTCGACAGCGTGGTCGAGAACCCGAGCCCACCGGCATCGATCGCGGCATGCAACTCCGTGACCATCGCCGCGACTTCCGCGTCGGTCGCCTCCCGGCCGACCGCCTCTGCCCCCATCACGTACCGGCGTAGCGCGCAGTGCCCGACGAGAAAGCCGGCATTGACCGCGATCGCCCCGTCGAGGCGCCCGAGGTAGTCGCCGAAGGTTTCCCAGTTCCAGTCGACCCCCTGTTCGAGCGCGGCCAACGGCATCCCCTCGACCTTGGCCATCATCCGGCGGAGATAGTCGGCATCCTCGGCGTGCAGCGGCGCGAGCGTGAAGCCACAGTTGCCGCCGATCACCGAAGTGACGCCGTGCACGCTGCTCGGCGACGCGCTCGGGTCCCAGAACAGTTGTGCGTCGTAGTGAGTGTGGGGATCCACGAACCCGGGCGCCACCATCAACCCGTCGGCGTCGAGTTCTCGTCGACCTCGGCCCTCGACCGCACCGACCTCGGCGACCCGACCGTCGGCCACGGCGACGTCGGCCCGCCGAGATGGCGCCCCGGTCCCGTCGACGAGCGTCGCGCCGCGCACCACTAGGTCGAACATCGCTACCTCCGGACCGATATCTGACGGGTCGTCAGATTAGGCGCAGGGCCCGGGTCCGGTCGCGAGTGCACATCGGTGAGACGCGGCCGGAGCCCCGCCTGGGGCCGGACCGGACCCGGATATCCTCCGGCCGCAACGCAGCGACGAGGAGCCCGAGTGGAACGCGCGGACATCGAATGGGGCACGATCCCAAACCTGCTGCACGACGCCGCGGTCACCCGGGGCGACGCGCCGGCGATCTACGACGGCGACCGCGTTGTCTCGTGGCGTGAACTCGAATCGGTCGCACGGCGCGCCGCGTCCGCGTACATCGCCGTCGGCGTGGAGGCGGGCGACCGGATTGCCATCTGGGCCCCCAACGTCTGGGAATGGATACCGGCCGCGCTCGGGATCCACCTCGCAGGCGCGGTCCTCGTCCCGCTCAACACGCGTTACAAGGGCATGGAAGCCGCGTACATCCTGCAACGGAGCAACGCGA
>JBDUBS010000481.1:0-9028 GCA_040003875.1 Acidimicrobiia bacterium
CGGCCTGCGCGGCCTCGATGAGCCGGCGCGCGCGAGTGTCGTCGGCGATACTGAGCCGTGCTGCCCGTTCGAACGCGCTGGACGCGGTGGCGAAACCGCTGCGCCCGACGGCACGCCATGCGATCGATTCGAGCTGCGCCGCAACGTTCTCGTCGATGCCGGTCGCCGCTGCAGCAAGGTGCCCGGCGCGCTCGGCCGAGCCATCCGGAAAGGTCGCGGCGACGGCCGCATGGGTCCGCCGTCGATCAATCGCACCAGCGGCGTGATAGATCGCCGAACGCACGGTCGGGTGACGGAATCGAACGGCTCCGCCATGCATCTCCACGAGTCCCGCATTCTCGGCGGGGAGCAACGCCGCGAGATTTAGCCCTTCGGCCGCAGCGAGCGCATGGTGCAAATGGGTGGCGTTCTCGCCGGTGACAGCCAAGACCAACAGTGCCTCCTGCGTTGCGCTCGGGAGCCGACCAACGCGAGACGCATAGACCGCTTCGAGCCGGGCACCGACGGAGACGAGCTCCGGGAGCGCCCGGTGCCCTTCGAGCTGATCGGCGTCGAGCGCGCCGGCAAGCTCCTGGAGTGCGAGCGGGTTGCCGCCGCTGACGGAGTACAGCTCAGCTTCCACATCCGGCGAGCGCACCCGATCGTCGTACCTCGACAACAGGCGTCCGGCATCGGCGGCATTCAGCCCGGCGAGGTTCAGTTCCTCGACTCCGAGGAACTCGGTCTGCATCGCGTCGTCGCGCACCGCGAAGACCACCGCGACGCGATCCGCAATGAGTCGCCGGGCGGCGAAGAGCAACGCATGGGTCGAGGGCTCGTCCATCCACTGAACGTCGTCGATCAGCACCAGGAGCGGCCCCGGCTCTGCCACCGCGGCGAGGAGACTCAGGGTGGCACCGGCGATCAGGAAGCGAGCATCAGCCACTGGCGGCCCGAGGCCGAGTGCGCCGCGAAGCGCAGCTCCTTGACGCTCAGGAATTTTGTCGAGCCACGACGTGATCGGGAGTATGAGCCCGAGTAGACCGGCGAATGCGATCTCGCGATCTGCCTCGGTGCCGGCTGCACACGCAATGTGCATGCCGTGCGCATTGGCTTTCGTCCATTCCATGAGTTGGGTCTTGCCCATACCCGCCTCACCGCGGAGCAGGAGCGCTCCGGCGCGGCCGGCGTGAGCGTCGGTAAGCAGACGCCCGAGACGCTCGCTCTCCACCGCACGGCCAACCAGCACCGCCGGACGTTACCCACCGAATCCAACACTCGACCGGGGGTTCCCCGGGCGCCATCGCTCGCTCGATTCGCCACGATGATCGAAGAATTCGATCGGTGGTCACTGCGATCATCGTCAACCATCGAGGAGCACATGATGACGAGAGACACCTGGCATAGCCGCAGTCGCAATCGGGTCATACCGATTCTCGCGGCTGGCGCACTGGTGGGGGCGGGCGTGGCTGCCAGCCTCACCTCGAGCGCCCAACCGGCCCGAGCCGCAGAGCCCAGCGGCGTTCCGCTGTTGAGTGAAGTGCTGGGCAAGGCGACAGTCGACGGCGAGGTTCACCTGCATCACCGCGGTCTCACACAGGTCGTCGTCCAACGATTGACGGTGGCGCCCGGTGTCGGCAGCGGTTGGCACTCGCATCCGGGTCCCCACCTGGTGCTGGTCACCTCAGGGCACAGCACTGTCTACGAAACCGATTGCAGCCGACACACCTACGGGCCAGGTGATGCGTTCCTCGTCGAGGCGGGTCACGTGCACTTCGCCCGCAACGAAGGCAATACGCCACAGGCACAACTGGTGGTGCACTTCGTGGAGCCGGACGCCAGTCTGTTCGTGCCGGAGCCAACGCCCCGGCACTGCGCCGTCCACTGAGGCCGGGATGTCGTGGTCCGAGGCGTCGCACTCTGCCGTGGACCTCCCGAGGGAGGCGAAGAAGATGGCGCGACACAGCCGGCGGTCGGTTTCGCGCGACCAGGCCCCCACCGCGTGGGACCTTCTTGCCGACGTTCCCGACATGGACGCGCTGATGGAAGCGCTCCAGAACGCGGCGTTCGCCGAAGCCTGGCGTAATCGCCGAGACATTCGTGATGCTGGTCGAGGCGTAGCGTCACGGCACACCGCGACCGGCTGTGCGCCCGAGCGTGCGGAGCAACGGGAACCGGACCGTGATCACCGTCCACCGGAGGAACCATGATCAGTGACGACCTGCGCCGTCGCCGCCTGGCCGTCATCCAGGAGCACTTTCGGTCCGAGGTCACCCAGGAGTTCGACCTCACCCTCGGAACCTTCGGCGGACACCCGCATTACGAGATCATGGCCACCGGGCAGGTCTTCGACGGCGACGACGAGGTGATGGGCTATTACCGGACGACGCGCGAAGCGTTTCCGGACCAGCGTCACGACAACGTGCGCATGCACGTCGCCGACGACGCGATCATCACCGAGTTCGATCTCCTGGGCACGAACCTCGGCCAGTTTTACGGACTCCCGCCGACCGGGAAGACATTCCGGGTCCCGGTCATCGCGGTGTTCTTCTTCGAGGGCGAGGGCATCATCAACGAGCGGATCTACTTCGACGCCGCGAGCCTCCTCACCCAGATCGGACGGGGTGAATTGCTCGGTCGCACATGATGGTCGAGGAATCCGGTGACGTCGCCCGGAGTCGATTGCGGCTGTAGCGTGCCCGTTCAGGGACGCTCGGGGGGCACGGGCGCGGGCCCGAGCTTGTGTGACGACACCGGGAGCAACGATGAGGGTCCGACTGCGATGACCGAGGCGCCGCCGGCAGGCCATCGGCTCGGGTTGCGTTGGCGCGTCAGTGTGGTCTTTGCCGGGCTGGCGCTGCTGGTGTCCGCCGGCCTTGCGATCTTCTCGTACGAGTTGACGCGGACTTACCTCCTCGACCGACGGGTCTCCGGTGCCCGACGGGAGGCGTTCACCAACGCACGCGCGGTTCGGGACGCGCTCCGCGTGAACCCGGCCGACGTCCGGGGCGCACTGGCGCAGGCCCAGACCGGGTCGGGGAGCGTCGTCGTCCAATCCGGGTCGGGCTGGTTCGGCACGTCCGTGGGCGTCGGCCGCGCCGAGGTGCCGCTCTCCCTGCGTCGGCTCGTCGCCGCGGGATCAGCGGGGACGCAGTACACGACGGTCGCGTCGCAACCGAGCATCGCAGTCGGGCTGCCGCTGCCGGCAGTGAACGCGGCGTACTTCGAACTCGACACGACGCGCGACCTGGACCAGACGCTCGTGCTCCTCGCGCAGGCGCTCGCGGTCGCCGCCGCGGTGGTCACGGCGATCGGCGCGGTGCTCGGGTGGTACGCGGCCGGGCGCGTGCTCCGACCGGTGCGCCGGATGGCTGCGACTGCCGGCGGTATCAGCGAGGGTGCGCTGGGGGAGCGCCTGGACGCCGAGGGCGACAGCGACCTGGAACCCCTCGTCGACTCCTTCAACGCAATGGTGGACGCGCTCCGCACCCGGATCGAGCGTGAAGCCCGCTTCGCCTCCGATGTGAGTCACGAGTTGCGGACACCGCTCGCGACGATGGCGTCGGCGCTCAATGTGGCCCGGCGCCACCGGGCGAACGACACACGCGTTGCCACCGATGCCGCGCTCGACGTCCTCGGCGAGGAACTCGACCGGTTCACCCTTCTGGTCCAGGACCTCCTCGAGATCTCGCGGCTCGATGCCGGGGTCGAGGCCGCGCACCGCACCAACGAAGCGCCGGCCCAACTGGTGCAGGAGGTGCTCGTGTCGACCCACCGGGAGCACGTCCGGGTCGAGCTGGATTCGTCGGCGCCGAAGCTCGTGGATCTGAACAAGCGCCGAATCGGTCAGGTGCTCACGAACCTGTTGAACAACGCCGATGCCTACGGCGGTGGCGCGACGACGGTGGTCGTGGCGGGCACGGCGACCTCGCTGCTCCTCGCAGTCGACGACGCGGGGCCCGGAATCCCGCCGGAGGAGCGGGAGCGGATGTTCGAGCGATTCGCGCGGGGGAGCTGGTCCGACGCGACGCCGGGTACCGGTCTGGGGCTCGCGCTTGCCGTCGAACACCTCCGGCTCCACGACGGTCGCGTGTGGGTCGACGATTCGCCCGACGGTGGTGCGCGGTTCGTGATCGAGGTCCCGAGGTGGTCGACGTGACCCGGTGTCGATCGCTTGCGCTCCTGGTGGTGGCCGTGGTCGCGATGAGCGCCTGCAGCGTGTCGAGCGATGATTCGGCGACCAAGGTCTCGAACGACCACGTGCCGTTCGGACTGCTCGACAAGAACAGCGGCGCGTCGGCCGTCGCGACCACCGGTGTCGATACGCAGATCTTCTTTGTCAAGAACGGACGGGTCGCACCGGTCACGCGCAGGATGGATCCCGAGGCGCGCCCGCGCGCGGTGCTCCGAGAGTTGGTCCGCGGGCTGACCAAGGACGAGGTCGACGCCGGTCTCCGCTCGGCGTTACCAGAACCGAACGCCGTCAACCGGATCTCGGTCACAGCCGGCACCGCGAGCGTCGACCTCGCCGGTGCCTTCGCGTCACTGACGAGCACCGAGCAACTCCTCGCGCTCGCGCAGTTGGTCTTCACCCTGACCGCCCAACCTGGGATCGGACAGGTGCGGTTCACGTTGCGTGGAGAGGCGACCGAGGTGCCGCTCGCGAACGGATCGCTCGTCTCCACTCCGGTGTCGCGGGACGACTACGCCGCCGTCGCGCCGGTCTAGGCGCGAGCCGCACGGCTACGGGCAGAGTGGGTCCGCGCTCGCGGGACGCAACTTCGAATAGATCCGCAGTTCTCGCGCGAGGAACGTGGTCCACTGGGCGTCGGTGGTTGCGAGGTGTTGCTGATAGAGCGCGGCTGCGTGGCCCGTTTGCCCGCAGTAGGAGGTCAGTTCGGCGACGAGACCCGCGCCGCGGGCGGCGGTGAACGTCGGCACCACGCAGTCGCGATAGTCGACGGCGCGGTCGAACTCCGAGTGGATGAACGAGGTCGGCGAGTCGCCGACGCCGATCGTGCTCGGGTCGTAGTTGCAACCCGAGGCGCCGAAAGCGGCCTGGACCCGGGAACTCGCGGCCGGATCGTCGTCGGCGCTGTACTTCCAGCTTCCCGCCAGATCGGAGTTGAACGCGACCATGTCGGCGGTGACGGCACCCGCTGAGAACCCACCGATCGCGACCTTGTTCGGGTCGATCCGATACGCCGCGGCGTGGCGGCGGACCCAGCGGACCGCGGCTTGGGAATCCTGGACCGCGGCGGTGATGCCGCGAACACATTGCGCACGGAGCGCGTCGAAGTTCGGGGGGAGTGGGACCTCGTGCTGGTGGTCCTGGACGTACTGACACTGACTCGTGGTATCGATCCGGTATTCGATCGAGAACCCGACGTATCCCCGCTTGGCGTACGCCGCGCCGGTGCCGTTGGCGAGTCCATACTCGGCGCCGATGCCGCCGACGAAGCCCCCGCCGTGGACCCAGATGATCGCGGGGCGTTTCTGGTCCGGGTTGTCGGTCGGATCAGCCATCCACAGGTGGATGATCTCGTTGCCGGCGGCGTCGACCTGGCGCGCGTGCGTGTCGTTGGCACTACCCACCGTCGGGTCGACAGGAGGGGCCGCTCCGAACGGAATGCCCGTACCCTTCGGGGTCACCACGACGTTCGTGAACACCTGGTCGAGATAGGGGGCGGGGGCCGGCGGTGCCGGGGGAGGCACGCACGCGGCCGCCACCACCACGATGGCGCCGACGACCAGTGCACTTCGACCGAGTCGCATCAGGACTTCCTCGTTTCGCGAATCGCGTCCGCCGGTTCGGACGACCTGTCGATTCTCGGTCGTGCGGATCAGCGATCGGCCAGCGAAATGTGAGGGATTGGTCAGCTCCGATCGGCGCGTCCGAACTGCGACGCGAAGTAGTGCCGGAGGTGCCCGATGCTCTCATGGACCAGACCCGGATCGTTGGCCGCCTTGCTCACGACGAACGCGCCCTGCAGGACGATCTGGGTGTAGCGGGCCAAGCTCGCGGCCTGCTCCGCAATCGCCCGCTCGTCCGCGGTCGGTCCCGCCGTCGCACTGAGGGCGGCGGCGATGTCGGCTTCGAGGGTCGCGGCGTGGCCGAAGATGCTCCGTCCACACGCGTCGCGCACCGACGGGTTCGTCGCGTACGCCTCCTGCACCATCGTGCCCACGAGACAGCTGTACAACTCGATGTCGACTCCGACGAGGGAGTCGCGGAAGTCGAGGTAGCCGAGCACGCGGTCGACCGGGTCGGCATGGTCGTGGTACGGAGCGTCGGCGAATGCAGCCGCGGTGGTCTCACTCCAGTAGTCGGCCGCGGCGACCGCGAGCGCTTCCTTGTTCTCGAAGTGATGGAAGAACGCACCCTTCGAGACGCCGGCCACCGCACAGAGGTCGTCCACGGTCGTGGCGTGGAGGCCTCGTTCGCGGATGACGCCCACCGCCGCCGCAAGCAGGCGGTCGCGCCCGGTTCCCGGTGGAGCCTGCGATGAGGGTGCGGTCGGCACCTCGCAAGCATACCGACCAGTTGGTATGGGGTCAACACCGGCATCGCTGCGCTCTCGCAGCAACCGGTGATGAACGTCTTTCACCGCACCGACGGCGAGTCCGGTACGCCTGGGGGTGCTCCGGGCTGCTTGCGCTTGGTCGGCGCGGCATCGAGAGGTGGGAGCGGAATCGCGACCGAGATCATCCGTACCAGGCGGGCACCTCGTGGTCGCGTCGACGGGTCGTGCCGATCGGCGAAGCGCTCGTAGAGCGCGTCGATCTCGTGGTTGAGCGACTCCAGTTCTGCCGCGGTCATCCACCGGTAGCGACCGCGTGCCGATGCGGCGTGGCGCCACGACCGAGGGAGGTCCTTGCGGGTGCGGAGGAACTCGCGTTGACGGGCCGACTCCCGCTCGATGAGCATTTCGTCAAGTGCGTCGGCCGCGAGTGCCTGGTCGTCGTCGGCCGCATCCCAGGCCACCTCTTGCTCGACGAGACGCCACGGGCGTTCTCTCCGGTCGGATTCCTCCACCCGTTCGATGTACCCGTACTTGGCGAGCATCCGGAGGTGAAACGAGCAGCTGTTCACCGGCTCGCCGACGAGTTCCGCGCAACGCGTCGCGGTCGCGGTCTGCTCGGCCAGGAGTACCTCGACGAGGGCCCAGCGGAGCGGGTGAGCCAGCGCTCGTAGCGCAACCGCGTGGCGCGCGGGCGGCACTGCGGCCGGCGCGCTCACGGTGTGTCCTCACCGGCCGCCGTGAACGCGAGCCGAACCAGCGCCGGCGCCGGAACCTCGAGGACATTGGCGTGAACGGCAACGACGGTCGCGGTGCGAGGAAATGCGGCAACGAACGTGCTCGAACCGACGATGTTTCCGGTATGGCCGTACGCGATCGGGCGGTCGCTCGGCGGCGCGGTGCCGTACGCAAAGACGCCGAGCCCGTGACGCCCGCCCTCCGGGTCCGGATGGGTCGGGCTCTCGAGGAGCGCCGCGCGCATGGGTTGGGTCAGGAAGTCGCCGAGGTACAGCGCCTGGGCCCAGGTGAGCAGGTCGGTCAGCGACGAGGTCATGCCGCCCGCCGCGTACGCGAGCGACAGCAGCGCTTCGTTCGGAAAGTCGACGATGTCGAGATTGCGATTGAGATGTGGTCCGGGGGTGCCGTCCGAACCGAGGTCGAACCACCCGTGAGCGAGTTCGGCGGGGACGGCGAGCCCGAATCCGGTGTCGTTCAGGCCGAGCGGACGGGTGATGCGGTCGTGAACGATCGTTGCGAACGGGTCGCCGATGATCGATTCGAGGATGCATCCGAGCAGCGCATAGTCGGTGTTGGAGTAGCGGTACTCGGTGGCGGGTCGGTGATGGGCAGGCCGCCGTGCAGCCAGGTCGACGACCTCGGCCGGCGCGTAGCTCCGGCCCAGATCCGACAGCAGGAGCTCGAGGTAGTCGGCGTACGCGTCGAAAATGGGGTCGGCGGTCCCCGCGGTGTGGTCGAGGAGTGACCGCACCGTGATCTCGCTCGCGTTGGGGTAACCCGGCACCCAACGTCCGGCCGGGTCGGCCAGCGCAAGCTCTCCCCGCCCGACGAGATCGAGTACGAGCGCGCTGGTGAAGGTCTTGGTGAGGCTCGCAATGCGTACGAGACGATCCGACGGCATTGCCGTCGAACCGTCGCAACCGCCGGTTGCGATCCGATCCGGTTGGCCGGGACATCGCACCGCGATTGCGGCCCCGGGCGCGCCGAGCGCCTCGCGCCAGGAGTGCAAAGTCTCCCTGATCGAGTCGGGGAGAAGGTCGGGAGCCATACGCCAGCGTACAATGCACAAGACTTCTTGCGCAAGGGTTCTTGTGCATTTCTGAGCGTGCGCCTCCGAGGTCCGGGCGGCCGTCTGACGCCTGAGGCCGGGCCGATCCCTACAACAGCACTGCGGCCGAGTTCCAGATGATCGACGACGCGACGGCCGAGAGCCGATCGCGGACCTCGGGCGCCAAGGTGGTGCCGTATTCGCTCACCGCAGTGACCGCGTGGACGACACCCGGTTCGCTCCCGACCCAGTGCGTACTCGGCCGTCGGAGGAGGGCGCGCATGGGCGCGTTCTCACGCAGGACGTCGGCAGTGAAGTAGTCGATCCCGGCGGCCGCCGCGGCCACGCCGAGCGCCTCGATGAGCAGCGTTCCGATCCCGCGACCCTGCACCCGGTCGATGAGCCCGATGCCCAGATCCGCATAGGCGGCGTCGGATCTCGACCGAACGAACCGGGCCGAGCCGATGATCGCTTGCTCGGGGTCGGCGGCGTCGATCGCGACCCAGGCGAAGTGGTCGACGTAGTTCACGTCGAGGAGGTACCGCACCACGTTTTCGGGAGGAGTTCCCGAGGAGAAGAACCGGCGGCGCAACGACTCCCGCGACATCGCCGCGAGCCCGGCCGCGAGCGCGGATCCGTCGGAGGAGAGCCCGGGTCGGAGCTTGAGGGGTTGACCGTCGGCGAGCGTCACCGCGATGGGCTCGGCGAGCCGGGCGAGCCGGCGCCATCTGTCCCGGCTGCT
>JBDUBS010000415.1:0-2695 GCA_040003875.1 Acidimicrobiia bacterium
GGTTCATCGTCGCGGCACCGATCGCGATCGAGGCACTCAGATCGCTCCCAGCGGCGCGCGCGGGTGACATCGCACGCCGGGTGACGGCCGTGGTCGCGCCGTTCGTCGGCACCGTGCTCTACCTCGTGTGGGTCGGCGACCGCTTTGGTGACGCCTTCCTCCCGTTCAGCGTGCAGACCCGAGCCAACCTCAAGGGCTCGTTCACCGATCCGGTGACCTCGATCTCCGACGCGCTGCGAGGACTGGCCCACGGGCACATCGGCACCGGGCTCCACGTGCCGTGGATGATCGTCGCCGCAGCACTCCTCGTCGTCTGCTTCCGCCGTATGCCTGCCGGTTACGGCGCCTACGCGCTGGTGACGCTGGCGAGCGCGGTCACGTCGAGCAACCTCGACTCTTTCGAGCGCTACGCGCTGAGCGCCTTCCCGCTCATGGTCGCGCTCGCGTTGGTCATCGGCGACCGCAAATGGTGGGAACGATCGGTCCTTGCGGCCTCGGCTCTGGCCATGACCGCCTACGCCGCCCTCGCCTTCACCCACGCCTACGTACCGTAATTTCCGCTCATGCGACTCCGTCCCAGGAGCGGATTAGCCGAAGGCGAGGATCCGCGCCGCACTCCACGGAGCCCACGACGTTCCCAGACGTTTCCGCGCCCGTCAGCGGAACGTGCGGCGCCCGAGCCGGGGCCCGAGCGGCCTGGGACGAAGTCCCGAGAGCGGACTAGATCGCGTAGCGCTGGAGGAGGCCGCGGGCGATCACGAGGCGTTGGATCTCGTTGGTGCCCTCGCCGATGATCATCAACGGCGCGTCGCGGAAGTAGCGCTCGACAGGGAGGTCGGTGGTGTACCCGACGCCGCCGTGAATGCGCAGCGACTCGGTGGCCAACTCGAACGCGGTCTCGCTCGCGAAGAGCTTCGCCATGCCGGCTTCCACGTCGGCTCGGGCGCCCGACTGCTTCAGCTGCGCCGCGTGCTCCGTCAGCAGCCGCGCCGCCTGGAGCTTCGTGCCCATGTCGGCGAGCTTGTTCTGGATCGACTGGTGCTCGGCGATCGGTTTGCCGAAGGTGCGGCGCTCCTGCGCGTAGCGAATGGCGGCCTCGAACGCGACCCGTGCCACACCGACGGCCCGGGACGCGATGTTGATCCGCCCGACCTCGAGCGCCGACAGGATGAATCCGAGGCCGTGGCCGAGGCCGTCGTCGCCACCGAGGACGCAGTCGGCACCGATCCGGTGGTCGTCATAGAACATCTCGACCGTCTCGATGCCCTTGTACCCGAGTTTGCCGATGTTCTTCGAGACGGTGATCCCACCGAAGGTCGGTCCGGGGTCCTTCTCGACGATGAAGCACGTGATCCCCTCGTCGGTGCGCGCCGCGAGGGCAACGATCCCCGCCCGCTCCCCGTTGGTGACCCAGGTCTTGGTCCCGCTGATCACGTACTCCTCGCCGTCGCGACGCGCGCGACACGAGATGTTGCGCGTGTCGCTGCCGGCATCGGGCTCCGACAGTGAGAGACAACCTCGCGGCGAACCAGTGGCCAGACCGGGGAGCCAGCGCGCCTGTTGCTCCGGGCTGCCCTGGCGCATGATGAGGCTCGCGGCGATCGTGTGCGTGTTGATGATGCCGGAGAGCGACATCCAGCCCGCCGCCAACTCCTCAATCACCGCGATGTAGGCCATCAGGTCGAGCCCGAGCCCGCCGAACTCCTCCGGGATCGTGATCCCGAAGAGCCCCATCTCCTGCATCTGGGCGACCAGGTGGGCGGGATACGCGTCGTCGTGCTCGAGGTCGCTCGCGACGGGTAGGACCTCGCGCTCCACCCACCGGCGCACGGTGGCGCGGAGTTCGTCGCGGATTTCCGGATCGGTCGTCGTCATGGACCGGAGCGTACGACCTATGCCACCTTGCGATAACGACGGATCGACAGCGGCGCGAACACGGCGATGATCGCGACGATCCACGCGAGGGCGGAGACCACCTTGCCGGCGGTGGGACCACCGATCGTGAGCACGCGCACCGCGTTGATCACCGCGGTCACCGGTTGGTGGCTGGCGAAGGCCTGGAGCCAGCCCGGCATCGTCGACACCGGGACGAACGCCGCCGACGCGAACACCAGGACCGCGACGATCGGGAAGAACGCCGCTTGCGCAGTCTCGGCGTTCGGCGCCATGAGGCCGAGGAGCGCGGAGAGCCACGACAGCGCGTACGAGAAGAACAGCACGATGGCCATCGCGCCGACCAACGCGAGCGCGCTCGTGTGGTAGTCGAAACCGACCATGAACCCGACCGCGGTCATCACGATCACCACGAAGACGTTGCGGACGAGATCCGCCGTCGTGCGGCCGACCAACACGGCCGAGCGCGCCATCGGCAACGAACGGAACCGCTCGATCAATCCGGCTTGCAGGTCCTCCGCGAGGCCGACGCCCGTGTTCAACGCACCGAAGGTGACCGACTGCACCCACACCCCGGCCATCAAGAAATCGACGTACGGAACGCCGCCGGGGATCTTGATCGCACCGCCGAACACGTACACGAACATCAGCACGAAGATGATCGGCTGCACGGTCGAGAACACGATCAGCTCGGGGTTGCGGGTGAGCCGCAACAGGTTGCGCCAGGTCATCGTCATCGCGTCGCGCACCACGAGGCCGGCATGCGGCCGCGACTCGGCCGCGAGGACCGACGGTTCCACAA
>JBDUBS010000516.1:0-2690 GCA_040003875.1 Acidimicrobiia bacterium
CTTTGGTGTCATGCACCGCGATGATCGTCCAGCCTCCCGGCGACGGTCCCGCAGCATGAAAGATTTGGCCCTCGGGCAGGCTCTTCATGTCACCGTGAACCGCCGTGACGGTCTTCACGTATTGCTCTTGTGTCCCACCGGGGAAGAAGTGGGTCAGACCGTACGCCACGATGGTTGCTCCTCAGGTCGGTTGCAAGACGTGAGCCAAGGTAGTCCCGCGAGACCCATCCGTCGAGGGCGAAGCGAACCGTAGAGAGCGCTATCTCTTCGCATCCGTAGCTCTCATCGCGTCGTGGATCGCAGTCGTCAACGCGATCGTGCTCATCGAGATTGTGAGTGTCCACTGAGTCGCTTCGCCGAGGTTGGGCCGCTCGGGTGGCTGGGTGGGTCAGGTGACGCCGGCCTCGGCGTTGGCGGCGTCGAAGAGGGTCTGGAGCGACTTCATCAACTCGTCGCTGATTGCGACGAGGTCGCCGCGCTTGCGGGTGCTGGCGTCGGGCGGCGGCACGATCGGCGCGCCGACCTTGACCGACACGCGGTGGAGCTTCGGCAACTTCTTGCCACTCGCCAGGATGTCCTCACTGCCCCCGATCGCCACCGGGACGATCGGACAACCCAACTTCACCGCGAGGTATGCGGTGCCATCGAAGAGCGGCACGATGTCGGGACCGTTGGCGCGGGTGCCCTCGGGGAACACCGCCGCCGGCTCGCCGTCTCGTAACGCCGCCTCGACGGCCTTGGTGGCCGAGCGGGCACTCGCCGAACCCCGCTTCACCGGGATCCCACCGAGGGCGAGGAACAGCTTGGCGCCGGAGGAGTTCTTGAACAGCTCCTCCTTGGCCATGAACCGGATCCGGCGGCGGGTGATGAACGACGCGAACGGCGTGTCGAAGTAGGAGCGGTGCGTCGGCGCCACGATGAAGACGCCCGTCGTGGGGACGTGCTCGGTGCCGCTGATCCGGATCCGGAACAGCACCTTGCTCAGGATCAGCAACAAGCCTCGTGCGAAGCCGTACAACATCAGCTCGTTCCTTCTGCGCGGCGAAATGCGTCCACGATCCCGGTCACGATGTCGCTGGGAGACCGACCGGTGGTGTCGATGATCGTCGCGCCGTCGGCGGTGCGCAACGGTGATACCGCCCGGGTCGAGTCGGCCGCGTCGCGTCGGGCCATCGTCTCCTGGAGTGCCTCGACCGAGACCGATCGCCTCGCGGCGACCTCGTCCCGTTGACGGCGAACGGCGCGCTCTGCTTCGGAGGCGGTGAGGAACACCTTGACCGGCGCGTCCGGGAACACCACCGATCCGATGTCGCGACCCTCGACAACCCCACCACCGTGTTTGGCCACCCATGCGCGTTGGCGGGCGACCAGTTCGGCTCGCACGCCGGGATGCACCGACACCGCCGAAACCCGGGCCGTCACCTCGGGACCGCGGATCACGTCGGAGACGTCTTCGCCATCGAGCACGGTCGCACCGTCGACGATTTCGAGCCGGCACGCCTGCGCCACCAGGGTCACCTGCCCTCCATCGGTGGGGTCGACCCCGGACGCCAGGACCGCGCACGTGACCGCTCGGTACATCGCACCGGTGTCGAGCACTTCGAGTCCGAGTTCGGCCGCCACCCCTTTCGCGATCGTCGACTTCCCCGAGCCCGACGGTCCGTCGATCGCCACGACACGCATCACACCGGGCGGGGCGTCGCTCACGCGAGCACCGACTCGATGTCGGCCGCGAAGCCCGGGTACGAGATGCCGGTGGCGCCGAAGCCCCGCACGGTCGACTCTCCGGACGCACCCAGCCCGGCCACCGCGGCCGCCATGGCGATCCGGTGATCGCCGTGGCTCTTGAGCGACGCGCCGACCGGGCTGCCGCCGTGGATGACCAGGCCGTCGGGCCGGGTCTCGACCCGGATGCCGAGCTGGGTGAGTTCCTGCTCGACCGTTGCGATGCGGTTGCTCTCTTTGACCGCCAACTCCGCCGCGTCGTGGATCGTGGTCACTCCGTCGGCGAACGCGCCGGCGACCGCGAGTACCGGGAGTTCGTCGATGATCGACTCGTCGCCCGTGATCTCGGTGCCCACGAGTGATGCGGCCCGCACCCGGATGTCGCCGACGGGTTCGCCGACCTCTTCGCCGGTGACGGTGACCTCGATCGACGCCCCCATGCGACGGAGCACGTCGACGTAGCCGATGCGGGCCGGGTTCACGCTCACCGATTCGAGCACGAGATCCGAGCCGGGGACGACGCAGGCCGCGACCACGAAGAAGGCAGCCGAGCTGGCGTCACCGGGGATCGCCATCTCGAACGACGTCGGCTGTCCTCGCTCGACCCGCAGTTCGCGGTCGCTGAGCCGGGTGAGCGGC
This sequence comes from Acidimicrobiia bacterium, assembly GCA_040003875.1. Classification (GTDB taxonomy): domain Bacteria; phylum Actinomycetota; class Acidimicrobiia; order IMCC26256; family JAENVU01; genus JAENVU01. Next base: position 2,365 of record JBDUBS010000516.1, read on the forward strand.
GCGCCGAGCGCGGCCAACATCCGCTCGGTGTGATCGCGGCTCGGCGCCGGTTCGACGATCTCGGTGGTGCCGTCGGTCTGGAGCCCAGCGAGGACGAGCGCGGTCTTCACCTGGCCGCTCGCGGTCGCCAGGGCGTGGCGGTGCGCGGTCAGGCCGCCACCGCGCAGCGTGATCGGGGCGCAGGTACCACCGAGCCGCCCGTCGACCGAGGCACCCATCAGCTCGAGTGGATCGAGCACGCGCCGCATCGGTCGACTCGAGAGCGACTCGTCGCCGACGAGCACCGACAGGAAGTCGCGACCCGCGAGCAACCCGGCCAACATGCG
>JBDUBS010000198.1:0-2686 GCA_040003875.1 Acidimicrobiia bacterium
CGCCGTAGGCCCGTCCGAGACCGCGTCCGATGACGCCGCGTGTGCCGGTGGTGCGGACCTGCTCGATCGCGTCGGCGTCGGTCAGCGGGGTGACCACGCGTGCGCGCGTCGGCGCGGTCCCGCCCCAGCCGTAGAGGAGGGCCTCGTCTCCGCCGTGACCCTCGTCCGCCGACGAGGTTGCAATCGCCGGTTCAGGCGACATAGAGACCGATGGCCACGATCGCGGCCCAGAGGACTGCGAGGACCTGGAGCGGTCGATCGGCGAGCACCACGTCTTCAGGAGCGCCGCCCTCGCCCCGTTCGACCAGGAGCGCGTACCGCAGGAACGCGAGCACGAACGGCACGATCGAGATCTCGAACAGCACGATTCCGTGCTGATGGATCTGCTGGTCGAACGCCCAGAGGCAGTACGCGACCAGCGCCACCCCCGACGACACCGACCGGACGTACCCGAGGTACTCGACCGAATACTCCTCGAGGGTGGCCCGGTGGCCGGCCCGGTCGACACCGAGCTCCAGGTGTTCCGCGTGCCGTTTCCCGGCGACCATGAACAACGAGCCGAAGCTGCCGACGACGATGAACCACACCGAGATCGGCACGTTGACGGCGGCCGCACCGGCGATGAGCCGCAGGACGAAACCTGCAGCCACCATGCCGAGATCGATCACCGCCACGTGCTTGAGGAACGCCGAGTAGGTGGTGGTGAACACGATGTAGGTCGCGATCACGATCGGGAGGCGCCAGCCTGCGAGGAAGGCGATGCCGACACCCGTCGCGAGGAGGACGACGCCGATGACCCGAGCGAGTCCGACCGGTACCACGCCGGCCGCGATCGGGCGGAGGCGTTTCTTGGCGTGACGACGGTCGGCTTCGACGTCGAACGCGTCGTTCAGGAAGTAGGTCCCACTCGCCGCGAAGCAGAACGCGACGAACGCGACGGTGGTGTCGAAGATCACGCTGCCGTGCCCGAGCACTCCGGCCGCCGCCGGCGCCGCGACCACCAGCACGTTCTTCATCCACTGTTTCGGCCGCGCGGTGCGAATCAGTCCCCGCAACAGGGTCGACGAGGACGCCCCGGCCTCCGTGCCCGATTCGGCCCCGGGCGCGAAAGGGACAGGATCGGCCATTGACCAAGGTTACCCGTCGATGGCCGTGCTCTCGCCCGCTCCTGATGCCTCCAGGGCCCGTCGCGATTCGGACGCGGCCCACGCGAAGACGCCCTTCGCCATGGTCGACGCCTCCGCCGCCACCCGGCGCGCGTACACCTCCGCCCGCACGGCGTGGGCAGTGGCGTTGTCGGGCTCGGCCTGGGTCGCGAGTTCGGCCAGTTGTGCTGCCAGCCGCAGATCGCCCGCGTCGGCGAGGAGGGTGGCGCGTGCCGCGAGTGCTGCGGCACCGCCGGCGAGTTGGGCGATCTCAGCGGCGTAGGCCGCGGCCGGCGCCGGCTTGAGGTGACTCGGGTCGCCGTCGTACCAGCCGCCGAACAACCGCCAGACGTTGCGGATCACGAACTCGGGCTCGTCGTAGATCGGTCCGAGGTACGGCTTGTCGAGTAGATCCGCTGGCGCGCGCACGGTGTTCACGATGTCGTCGAGGCGCGCGCCTTCGTTCATCATCCGGATGGTCTCGTGATGGAGGTGCTCCAACAGGGTGGCCGAGTCGGTGAGTGCCGTTCGGATGCGGTTCGTCCCGAGGATCGGCAGCCCATGCCCCGGCAGCAGCACCTCGGCGTCGAGGACCGCCATCTTGCGCAGCGCGTTCGCCCACTCGATCGCGTAGCGCTGGACCTTCTGTGGGTTTCCGCAGTTCGGTGCGGCCCAAATGAACAGGTCGCCGGTACAGAGCACCTTCCGGTCGGGTGCCCACAGCCACACGTGGTCGTCGGTCTCGCCCCGATCGTGGTGGCACTCGATCGTCTCGCCGCCGACCGTGATGTCGAACCGGTCGAGGAAGGTCTCGTCCGGATATCGGAACTGGGTAGGGAACATCGGCCGCGGCAGTTGGAACTGCCGTTGGTTGATGATGCCGTTGTAGCCGGCGGTCTCGACGTAGCGATCGAAGCGGGCCCGGATCACCTCGTGGGCGACAACCCGGGGCGGGCGCCAAGCGTTGCTGCGGGCGTCCTCCTCGTACCGTTCGACGCCGAAGCAGTGGTCGACGTGGCCGTGGGTGAAGACCGCGGTGTCGAGTCGTACGTCGCGCCAGGCGCGCACGGACGTGTGGACTGCCTCGGCCGCGAACCAGCTACTCGTGTCGGCGAGGACCAGACCGTCGTCGGTGGCCAGCGCCGCCACGTTCGAGAAAGCCGCGACGAACGCGGTGTCGGGCGCGACCTCGACGAGTTCGCCGTTCCAGCCGAACAGGGTCTCGTGGGTCGCGGCGACCTCGCCGGTGAAGAGTTGGTCGGCGAGTTCCAGGATGTCGGTCATGCGCGGATTCTTCCAGGTGGGTTCCGGCCGAGCGAGCAGCGGTCTCGTCGGATCGACCAGACTCGGACCCCATGGACGTCAACGTGATCATCGAGATCCCCCGCGGGTCGCGCAACAAGTACGAAATGGATCACGACACCGGCGCGATCTGGCTCGACCGCATGCTGTTCACCGCCACCCAGTACCCGGCCGACTATGGTTTCGTGCCCGAAACGCTCGCCGAAGACGGTGATCCGCTCGACGTCCTGGTGCTGCTC
>JBDUBS010000522.1:0-8968 GCA_040003875.1 Acidimicrobiia bacterium
GCTCGGGTCTCACGGCGGCCGCCTGGCAGCGCGGCGGTGTGTCCCTCGCCCACTACTCGGGCGCGCAGTACCAGGAGACCATGCGCATCGGCGCCGGCGACCTCCAACCCGGTGACCTCGTGTTCTACGGTCCGGGCGGATCGAACCACGTCGAGATCTACATCGGCGGCGGCATGGTGGTCTCGGCCTCGAACCCGTCGAGCGGCGTCAAGCTTGCCGGCGTTCGGTACGGCTCGGCGTCCGGCTACGGCCGCGTCCGCGGCTGACCGAAGCGATCGATCCTGCGCTGAACGCCGCGTCCTCACCCGCGGGTGACATCAAGCTCACCAGCTTCTCCCACGGTGCCGGATGCGCCTGCAAGCTCTCCCCCGCCGACCTCCGCACCGTCCTCGGACTCGTACGCGGCATCGAGCGGTCCGCGGATCCGAACCTGCTCGTCGGTCTCGACACCTCCGACGACGCCGCGGTCTACGCCGTGCGCGACGACCTCGCGCTGGTGCTGACGACCGACTTCTTCACGCCCATCGTCGACGACCCCTACGACTGGGGCCGCATCGCGGCGACCAACGCGCTCTCCGACGTCTACGCCATGGGCGGCGCGCCATTGCTCGCGCTGAATCTCGTCGCCTGGCCGCGCGAAGGTCTTCCGTTCGAGCTGCTCGCACGGGTGATCGACGGTGGTGCCGACGTGGTGCAGGCCGCAGGCGCGATCGTCGCCGGCGGTCACTCGATCGACGATCAGGAACCGAAGTTCGGTTTGGCCGTGGTCGGCACCGTCGAACCGGACCGGGTCTGGAAGAACTCCACCGCTCGAGCCGGCGACCAACTCGTGCTCACCAAGCCGATCGGACTCGGCGTGATCTCCACCGCGGTGAAGCGCGCGGGTGCCACCCCCGAACTCCTCGCCACCGCGATCGAGCTCATGACGACACTCAACCGTGACGCACGCGACGCCGGCCGCGCCCTCGGTGACGCGGTCCACGCCGTCACCGACATCACCGGGTTCGGACTGCTCGGCCACCTCGGCGAGATGGCGCGGGGCTCGAATGCATCGGCGTCGGTCGCCGCGGCGGCCGTGCCCGTCATCGACGGGGTCCGTGAACTCGTCGCCGGTGGGTTCGTCGCCGGTGGCACCCAGCGGAACCATGCCTTCGTGTCGGAGTTCGTCGACTGGGGCGGCCTCGCGGCCGACGAGCAGATGCTGCTCGCCGACGCCCAGACCTCAGGTGGCCTGCTGTTCGCCGTCGATCCCGACGCGACCGAGGACCTGGTTCGGGGGCTCCAGGCTGCCGGAACCCCGGCCGCAGCCGTCGTCGGCGAGATCACGTACGGTGGCGCCGGTTCCATTGTCGTCCGCTGAGCCGGCCACCATCCCTCCCGGACCGCACGAGCAGAGCTACGTTCGGTTTCCTGCGGGTGGAGCCCGGATTTTGGGAGGTCCGCACGTGCGGAGTTGGGTGACATCGACCAGGCGAATACCTCGCACGGTGATCGCGGCCGCGGCGACGGCCGCGAGCCTCCTGTCGTTCGTCGCCCTCGCACCGCACGCCGCGGCTGTGGCGGGCTGGTCACGGAGTCCGGCGGCCGGTATCGCCGGTGCGACCGTGCGGGTCGCCAGCAGCCCGACCGCGCTGTGTCAGTGGCTCGCACCCGGCCCACCGACCGCCGAGCCGACCACCGCGACGACCGTCACGGCTGCGACGGTCGATCCCGCATCCGCAACCGCCGATGGCGCGCCGACCGCGAGCGCGGTCGGCGATCCGATCCCCTACGACGGCAGCCGGGTGGAACTCCGCCTCGACCACGCCGGCGCATCGATCCCACTCGGCCACGTCGCGGTCGGGAAGGGCGGCGCGTGGGCCGGTTCGGTGAGCGTGCCTGACACTGCGTCGGCGCCGGCCGGCGGATACGACCTCATCGCCCGCTGCGTGGTCGACGACCCGGCCCTCGACGGCGTCCGCTCGTTCGACTTCGATCCACTTCCGTTCGTCGTCGCCGACGCGCCTCCGCCCACCACCGTCACCATCCCGACCGAGATCGGTGAGCCGGTGACCATCACGAAACCGACCCAGGTGGAGGGAACGCAACTCGCCCGTCCGAATACAGCCGCGAAGGCAACCGCGGCTGCGGTCCCGACGTTGCCGAACACCGGTGACGGGACGCTCGCGGTCGCCCTCGCCGGCATCGGTGCGCTCCTGCTCGGTGGGCTCGCCCTCTGGTGGGGCAGCCGCGCCGGTCGCGAACGGGCCCCGGTCTGAACCGATTCGAGCCGAGTCCGGCTACGGGATGACCAACATCCCCAACTCGGCTTCGAGCTGCGGACGCGGCTTCGCTCCCAACGTCGACCGCTCGAGGCGACCGTTCCGGAACAGGGCGATCATCGGGATGCTCTGCACCTCGAACTGCTGCGCGAGCGATGGCTCCTCGTCGATGTTCACCTTGACCACCTTGTAGGACCCCTCCCGCATCATCGCGATCTGCTCGACGATCGGGCTCACCTGCTTGCACGGACCACACCACGGCGCCCAGAAGTCGACGATCACCGGCGTTTCGCTCGCGAGCACCTCGGCGCCGAACGACGCCGTGGTCACCGATTTCACCGGCCCTTCAGGCGCGGGTGCGGGGATGGGCTCGTCGGGACGTTCGCCGTCGACCACGCGACCGAGCCAGTCGTGCGCGTCCTGCACGCTCTCGAGCGCGACCTGGTGACCCATCGGGTACTCGCGGTACACGAGGGGCGTGGCGCGCTGGGTGAGCACCTCGGCGAGGTCCCGGGCCGAAGCGACCGGGATCATCGGATCTTCGGACCCGTGTTGGAGCAACACCGGGATCGTCGGGGCGGCGGTCCAGTCGACAATCTCGGCATCGAGATCGGGAACGAACGGGCTCATGCACAGGACCCCGGCCGGACGGGTCGCGGCTCCTGCACGCAACGCGAGGTGCAACGCGAGTCCGGCACCCTGGGAGAAGCCACCGAAGATCGCCTCGCCGCGATCGAAGCCGAGCGCCGCACACTGTTCCTCGACGAACTCGTCGACCAGGTCGAGCGCGGTGGCGAATGCGACGGGATCGAAACCGTCGGTCGAAATCGGGAACCACGCGTAGCCCGGCGCGCCGGGCGCGCCCAGTGGCGCGCGCGGCATGACCGCCGCGAACCGACCCTCGGGATCGAGGTGCGGCAGGAGCCCGCCGAGATCCTGCTCGTCGGAGCCGTACCCGTGGAGGAGCAACAAGAGCCGGTTCGCCTGAGGACCCGCGATCACGTTCGAAATCAGCTGTGCCATGGTTCGCCTCTCCGTATCTGGCGCGGGATCGCCGAGGGTGACGTCGCGCCCGTCGCATCGTAGGGTTCGCCCGCTCGCTCCCACCCGCTTCGAACAAGGACGAGAACTCATGCGGCTCGGCGTCAACTTCGGATATCAGGACTGGGGCAAGGGACTCGCCCGCGCGGTGGCCACCGCCCAGGAGGCCGACCGGCTCGGCTACCACTCGATCTGGACCGCCGAGGCCTACGGGACCGACTGCATCACGCCCATCGCGTGGATGATGGGTCAGACCGAGAAGATCAACTTCGGTTCGGCGATCATGCAGATCCCGGCCCGGACCCCGGCCATGACCGCGATGACCGCCGCGACCCTCGACCTGATGAGCGGCAATCGGTTCCTCCTCGGGCTCGGACTCTCCGGCCCCCAAGTGGTGGAGGGTTGGCACGGCCAGGCCTACGGCAAGCCGCTCGGCAAGACCCGCGAGTACGTCGACATCGTCCGCGCGATCCTGGCGCGCGAGGCTCCACTCGAGCATCACGGTCCGCACTACGACATCCCGTACTCGGGCCCCGACGCGACCGGCCTCGGCAAGGCGCTCAAGATCATCGTCCACCCCAACCGGGCCGACATCCCGATCTACCTCGCCGCGATCGGACCCAAGAACGTCGAGTTGACGGCCGAGATCGCCGACGGCTGGCTGCCGATCTTCTTCTCGCCCTACCGCTTCAAAGACACGTACGGCCCGTCGCTCGACGCCGGGTTCGCCAAGGCCGGTACCGGGAAATCGCTCACCGACTTCGACGTCGCGCCGACGGTGAGCGTGATCGTCGGCGACGACCTCGACATGCTGCGTGGGTTCGTGAAACCGATGGCCGCGTTGTACATCGGGGGCATGGGCGCCCGGGGCAAGAACTTCTACAACGACCTGGCCTGCCGGTACGGCTTCGAGGCGGAGGCCAAAAAGATCCAGGATCTCTACCTCGACGGCAAGAAGGCCGAGGCCATCGCGGCGGTCCCGGACGAACTCGTCGACGAGATCGCCCTGATCGGCCCGAAGGAGCGCATCGCCGATCGCTTCGGTGCCTGGCAGGAATCGGGAATCACCACGATGATCATCGGCGCCCAACAGCCCGAGGCGATCCAGTTGATGGCGGAGCTGGCACTCTGACCGGTCCCACCGATTTCGAGATCGCATTCCGCGATCACTTCGAGCCCCTGGTGCGGGCGCTCACCGTCGCGGGAGGAAATCGCGAGGTGGCCCAGGACTGTGTGCATGATGCGTTCGCGCGCGCCTACGTCCACTGGCGGTGGATCTCCCGACAAGGACATCCCGTCGGTTGGGTACGCCACACCGCGATCAACCGGCTGCGCGCACACGACCGCCGCGAAGCCCGCAAGCATCCGGTCACCGAGCAACTGACCGCCCGACGGGATGAGATTCCCGAGTCCGGAGGCGACGAGGCCCTCAGGATCCTGGTCGCACGCCTGCCCGACCATCAACGGATCGCGGCATCGCTGTTCTACGTGGAGCAACTCAGCGTGAGCGAGACGGCGGTGGCGATGGAACTCTCCGAAGCCGCGGTGAAGTACCACCTGCATGCTGCTCGCACCACGCTGCGACGGGACTGGACGCCGGACGCATGAACGAAGAACCCGATCGCGACGATCCGTTCGACACTGAACTGTCGCGTGCACTAGGTGCGCTCGCGCCGGATTCGCGGTCGGGCGACGACGCCTACGTCCGGGCCCTCCCCGGATTCGTCCGCGCCCGCAAGCGATATCGCCTGGTCACGATCACCGCCGCGATCGCACTGGCAATCGCGGCGATCGTCGGCCTCGTACTCACGAGCGGGGTGCCGGGGTCGAACGGAGGACGCGCCGGCGGCTCCGTCGTCGTGACCGGAGGGAACCGGACCATCACGTTCCGGCCGGAGCCACCAACCGCCTCCGCTACGGTGCGCTGTCAATGGCGTACCGGGCGGTCATCTTCGATCTCGGGGGCGTGGTGTTCCCGTCTCCCTTCGACGCGTTCGACGAGTACGAACGCGCCGTCGGTCTGCCCGAGCGGTTCATCCGTCAGGTCGTAGCCGCCAGTGCCGACGACGGCGCGTGGGCCCGTTTCGAGCGGTCCGAGGTCGACTTCGGGGCCTTCTGCGAGAGCTTCGAGGCGGAATGTCGTGCCGCCGGTGGCACCGTCGACGCGGCGAGGTTGATGGGTTCCATCACCGCCGGATTTGAACCGCGTGCCGAGATGGTCACCGCCATCGAACGCATTCGGGCCGAAGGATTGCGCGTCGGCGCGCTCACCAACAACTGGGCCGCGAGCGGAGAACGCACCAACGGCGAGCGGCACGCCCTTCCGTTCGACGCGGTCGTCGAATCGGCGATCGAGGGCATCCGCAAGCCGGATCCCGGCATCTACACGTTGGTGTGCGATCGCCTCGCCGTCTCCCCCGACGAGTGCGTCTTTCTCGACGACCTCGGCGTGAACCTCAAACCGGCGCGCGCGCTGGGGATGACCACGATCAAGGTGCTCGATCCGATCACCGCGCTCGGCGAGCTGGCGGCCCACCTCGGGTTCCCGTTGAGTCACGCCTGATGGACCTCGTGCTCGTCCGCCACGCCGAACCGGTGCGGATCACCGCTGAGCAAGGTGGTGGAGGCCCGGTCGACCCCGTCCTCACCGATCGTGGATTGATCCAGGCGCAACGACTCGCCGCGTGGCTCGCCGGGGAGCGGATCGACCACATCGTCAGTTCGCCACTCGCCCGCGCGCATCAGACCGCCGCCCCGCTCGCCACGACGCTCGGACTCGACGTCGAACTCATCGACGGGCTCCGCGAGTACGACGCCGATGCCGACAGCTACATCCCCGTCGAGGAGCTGAGAGCGACCAAGGACCCGCGCTGGCACGCCATGGTGAGTGGCGACTGGCAGAGCTTCGGCGGCGAGCCGCCCGACGAGTTCCGCACCCGCATCGTGGGTCACGTCGACGCATTGGTCGCGAAGCATCCCGGGCACACCGTGGTCGTCGTGTGCCACGGCGGGGTGGTCAACACCTACCTCGGATCGATCCTGGGCATCGCCACCCCGCTCTGGTTCGACCCGGCCTACACGTCGATCTCGCGGGTCCGGGCCAATGCCAGCGGGCTCCGCTCCGTCGCGTCGGTGAACGAGGTCGGCCATCTGCTCGGGACTCGGGACGTCCGATGACCGTCACGGTCGAGCACGTGGGGTCCGTCACCGTGGTGACGATCGACAGGCCCGAGGCGCGCAATGCCGTCGATCGACCGACCGCGGCCGGCCTGGCGGAGGCGTTCCGCGAGTTCGACGCCGATCCCGACGCGCGCGTCGCAGTTTTGACCGGCGCGGGCACCACGTTCTGTGCGGGCGCCGATCTCAAGGCGTTCGGCACACCGCGCGCGAACTCGGTGAGCACCACCGGCGACGGGCCGATGGGACCGACCCGCATGATGCTCGACAAACCCGTGATCGCCGCGGTCGAGGGATACGCCGTCGCCGGTGGACTCGAGCTCGCGTTGTGGTGCGATCTCCGGGTGATGGCGAGCGACGCCGCCTTCGGCGTGTTCTGCCGACGGTGGGGCGTGCCGCTCATCGACGGCGGCACCATCCGGCTCCCCCGCCTCATCGGACACTCCCGTGCGCTCGACCTGATTCTCACCGGGCGCGAAGTCGACGCGGACGAATCGCTCGCGATCGGGCTCGCCAACCGGGTCGTCCCGCCCGGCACCGCGCGGGAACACGCGATCGAACTGGCGCAGGCGATCGCTCGCTTCCCCCAGGACTGTCTCCGGCTGGACCGGGCATCGAGCTACGAGCAGTGGGACCGGTCACTCCCCGATGCCCTGATGGCCGAACTCCATGGTGGACGCGAAGCACTCCGCTCGGATGAGCTCAGCGTCGAACGGTTCGTCCGCGGCGACGGACGCCACGGCGCCGACGCCGACGCCGGCGCCACCGACGAGTAACACCGTGGCCCGACCGTGACGACCCGGTCGCCGCTCACCGGGTTGGTCACGGCGCCGCGCACGCCCACGTAAGATCGGGCACGGCCTCGCTTGCCCACTCCGACGGAGGATCCATGGCCGCATCCGAATCCGGGAAGTCCCGCACGGTCGCCGACATCATGAGCCGGCCAGTCGTCGTCGTGGCCCCCACCGACAAGATGGCCGAAGCCGCGAGCACGATGCGCGAACGTCGGGTGGGGTCGGTGGTCGCGGTCGACGGCACCCGACCCGTCGGCATCCTCACCGAACGCGATCTCGTGCGGTTCACGGCTGCGGGCGCGGACGCGAGCGGTGCCGTGGTCGCCGAATGGATGACCGTGTCGCCCGACTCCGTCGGACCAGACGTCGATGTCATTGCGGCGTTCGCGAGCCTCTCCGAACACGGATACCGCCACATACCCGTCGTCGAAGACGACGTCCTCGTCGGGATCGTCTCGATGCGGGACCTCATGCGGATCGCGCAGATCCAACCGGCCGAGAATCTCGCGCACGAGATTCCACGCGGCCTCGAAGGCGTGATCGTCGCCGAGACCGACATCGGCGACGTGCGGGGCCTCGAAGGCTTCTACCACTATCGCCAGTACAACGCAGTCGACCTTGCGGAACACCGCAGCATCGAGGACGTCTGGCACCTGATGCTCGAGGGAAGCCTCCCGAATGCCGAGCAGCGCGCCGCGTTCATGGCCGAAGTGGCACCGCTGCGTGAGATCCCTGCGCCGGTACGGGACGCGCTCCCGGCGATCGCCGGCGTCGGCCGCGACGCGCCGCCGCTCGACATGCTGCGCACGACACTGTCACTGCTCGGCGCGCACCTCGGGTTCCAACCGTCGCTCGACGTCGATGCGGTCGAACTCCACGCCCAGGCGATGCGGGTCTGCGCGGTCGTTCCCACCTTGCTCACCGCGATCCACCGCATCCAGCACGGACTCGAACCGATCGACCCGGATCCCGACCTCGCGTACGCCGCGAACTACCTCTACATGTTGGGTGGCGTCGTCCCGCCACCCGAACACGCACGCGCCGTCGAGCAATACCTGATCTCGACCATCGACCACGGCTTCAACGCGTCGACGTTCACCGCACGGGTGATCACTTCGACGGGCGCGGACCTCGCAGCGGCGGTCGTCGGTGCGATCGGCGCACTCTCGGGTCCGCTCCACGGCGGGGCACCGAGCCGCGCCCTCGCCATGCTCGATGCGATCGGCACCTACGACAACGCCGAGCCGTGGCTTCGGGCCGCGGTCGAACGCGGCGATCGGCTCATGGGATTCGGGCACCGCGTGTACAAGACCGACGATCCGCGTTCGGTCATGCTGCGCGGCGTCGCCGAGCGGCTCGGAGGCCCGAACGTGGCCCTCGCCGAACAGATCGAGGCGAAGGCGATCGAGGTACTCGCCGAACTCAAGCCGGGTCGCAAGCTGTACACGAACGTGGAGTTCTACGCCGGCATCGTGATGGACACCTGCGGACTTCCCCGGGAGATGTTCACCCCGACGTTCGCGTCGAGCCGCGTCATCGGCTGGTGTGCTCACATCCTCGAACAGGCCGCCGACAACCGTCTCATCCGCCCCAGCGCCCGCTACGTCGGTCCCCCACCACCGCAACCGCTGCCAGCCGCCTGATTGCTCACTGGTCCACCCTTGGTGTGCTGGTGGCTGTGAGGCTGCCGGTGCA
>JBDUBS010000654.1:0-2679 GCA_040003875.1 Acidimicrobiia bacterium
GACGCCGTCGCGATCCTGCGAGATGCGTGTGTATACGGCGGCTCGGGGCTTGGTCTTCGGCATGGGAACATTATGTCACTATCGGCAGCCCGAAGGACACCGTCCCCAAGGTCACCGAAGCGCTGAACGCCTGAGCGCCGGTGAGTCCCGGCCGGCACCATCCCCCTGGGGCGGTGTTCGGCGATGGCCCGTCCTGCTACGCGCCGATGGCGTGGAATCCGCCGTCGACGTGCACCATCTCGCCCGTCGTGGCCGGAAACCAATCGGAGAGCAGCGCGATGACGCCCTTGGCCGCGGGTTCGTTGTCTCGGATGTCCCAGCCGAGCGGTGCGCGTTGCGACCACACGTCCTCGAAGTGTTCGAAGCCGGGGATCGAACGCGCCGCGAGCGTTCGCAGGGGACCGGCCGACACCAGGTTGACCCGGATCCGTCGCGGTCCGAGTTCGCGCGCGAGGTAGCGCGCAGTCGATTCGAACGCCGCCTTGGCGACCCCCATCCAGTCGTACACCGGCCACGCTTTGTCCTGGTTGTCGAAGTCGAGTCCGACGATCGCTCCGCCGTCGTGCAGGCGGGGGAGCGCGGCGACCGCGAGTGCCTTGAGCGAGTAGGCGGAGACCTGCATCGCGATCGCGACGTCTTCCCACGGCGCATCCAGGAACCCGCCCCCGAGACACGACGGCGGCGCGAAACCGATGGCGTGCACCACGCCGTCGAGATCGAACGGCAGGCGATCGGGGAGTGCGGCCAGGTCGGCCGCGTCGGCGACGTCGAGTTGGATGATCTCGGGGGTTTCGGGGAGCCGGCGCGCCGCGCGCTGGGTGAGGCTCATCACCCGCCCGAAGGACGACAACACCACGTCGGCACCCTGTTCCTGCGCGAGGCGGGCCACCGCGTAGGCGATCGACGCGTCGTTCAGGACTCCGGTGACGAGGAGCTTCTTCCCGTCGAGCAGCATCAGTCGGCCGGCACGATGACGAGCGTCGCGTTGTGGCCGCCGAACCCGAACGAGTTCGAGAGCACGGGTGCGACGTCGATCGATCGTGGGTCACCGTGCACCACGTCGAGTGGCACGACGTCGTCGGCTGTCTGCGTGTGGTTGGCGACGGGTGGCACCTGCCCTTCGCGTGCGGCCCGCAGCGCCATGATCGCTTCCACCGCACCGGCCGCGCCGATCAGGTGCCCGGTCACACCCTTCCCGGCGGTGACGGGCGGGGAAACGTCTCCGAAAACTTTGCGGATGGCCTCGGACTCCGCCGCGTCGTTCAACTCGGTGGAAGTGCCGTGCGCATTGACGTGACCGATCGCGGCGGGATCGAGTGCCGCGTCGGCGAGGGCAAGCTGCGCGCAGGCCGCCGCGCCGGCGCCGCCCTGGGACGGTGCGGTGATGTGGAAGGCGTCCGAGTTGGTGCCGTAGCCCGCGATCTCTCCGTAGACGCGTGCACCACGCGCCGCCGCGAGTTCCGCTCGTTCCAGGACGAGGAACGCCGCGCCCTCGCCCATCACGAAGCCGTCGCGCCCCTGGTCGAACGGGCGTGACGCGAGTTCCGGTTCGTCGTTGCGTTTGCTGAGCGCGCCCATGCGGGCGAACGCGGCCACGGCCGGTGCCATCAACGTGGCCTCGGTGCCACCGGCCATCACGACGTCGGCGGTGCCGTCCCGGATGATCCGGGCCGCCTCGCCGATCGCGTTCGCACTGGCGGCGCACGCAGTGGTGATGCACAACATCGGGCCGGTCCAGCCGAAGTGGATCCCGATCATCCCCGCCGTCGAGTTCGGCATCATCATCGGCACGAAGAACGGGCTGACCCGCTCCGGGCCCTTGTCGAGATAGGCCCGAGTCTGTTCTTCGAGCGTGATCAGGCCACCGATACCGGTACCGGCCACCACCGCGCACCGGGCGGGGTCGGCGCCGATCGCACCGGCGTCCGCCAGCGCATCCGCGGCCGCTGCGAAGCCGAGTTGCGCACCGCGGTCGACGCGACGACTCTCCTTCGGCCCGAGGTACGCGACGGGATCGAAGTCGAGGACTTCACACCCGAACCGGACCGGCAGTGCAGATGCGTCGAAGCGGCGGATCGGCGCGGCGGTCGAGACGGCCCCGAGCATCGCCGCCCAGTTGGCGTCGGCACCCACACCGGCGGGAGTGTGCATCCCCACGCCGGTGACGACCACCCTCGGCCTGCCCCGGTGGTCGACCCATTCGGTCATCGCGCGCCCGGTCCCGCTCCGCTCACGACAACGCCGCGGCCTTCGCGAGCACGAGATCCACCGCGTTCCCGACGGTGGCGACACCCTCGAGGTCCTCCTCGGGGATCGAGACGTCGAACCGTTCCTCGAGCCCCATCACCAGCTCGACCAGGTCGAGCGAATCCGCGTCGAGGTCCTCGGCGAAGCGGGCCGATTCGACGACCGCGGCGGGATCGACGCTCAGAACCTCGACTGCCACCTCGCGAATCGCGTCCAGCGCAACCTGACGCTCCATCTTCGATCACTCCTTTGGTGCCGTCGGCGACGACGTGTGCTCCACGTTGTAGCCGAATCGGGCCACCTCGGGTCGGACCGGATCAGAAGCCCATACCCAATCCACCGTCCACCGGAATCAGGGCTCCCGTGATGTACCCGGCGGCATCAGACGCCAGGAAGGCGATGGCCGCGGCACACTCCTCCGGGTCTCCCGGC
>JBDUBS010000367.1:0-2670 GCA_040003875.1 Acidimicrobiia bacterium
GGACCGGGTCGCGATCGTCGGCATGGGTTGCACGTCCTTCGGCGAGCGCTTCGACACCAGCCTCGATGACCTGCTTGTCGATGCGGCGAACCAGGCGTTCACCGACGCCGGTACCGACAAGGACGCGGTCGATGCCTACTGGTTCGGAACCGCGCAGAGCGGCATGAGCGGCATCACGCTCGCCCGTCCACTCCAACTCGACAACAAACCCGTGACCCGCGTCGAGAACTATTGCGCAACCGGTTCCGAGGCCCTGCGTCAGGCCGCCTACGCCGTCGCCTCCGGTGCGTACGACGTCGCGATGGCCATCGGAGCGGAGAAGGTGAAGGACAGCGGCTACGCCGGACTGAACGCGTTCCCCGTTCCGAGTGACGGCACGGGTCGCACACTCACGGCAGCCGCGATGTTCAGCATGGTCGCACCTGCATACGCGCAGAAATACGGCGTCGACGAGGACGAACTCAAGAACGTGCTCGCACGAATCGCGTCGAAGAACCATGCCAACGGGGCCAAGAACCCCCGAGCCCAGTTCCGACGCGAGATGAGCGTCGAGAAGATTTGTGCATCGCCACGAGTGGCCGGCGCCCTCGGCATCCTCGACTGCGCCGGCGTCGCCGACGGTGCAGCGGCCGCGATCGTCGTGCGGGCCGAGGACGCGCATCGCTACACCGACCGTCCGATCTACGTGAAGGCGCTGTCGTTCGTGGCGGGGAACGGTTCGGGGCTGACCGACCCCGACTACGACTACACCCACTTCCCCGAGGTCGAGGCGAGCGTGCAGGACGCGTACGCCCAGGCCGGGATCACCGACCCGCGCCACGAACTCGCGATGGCCGAGGTCCACGACTGCTTCACCCCCACCGAACTCGTCCTCATGGAGGATCTCGGCTTTGCCGAGCGCGGCACCGCATGGAAGGAGATTCTCGCCGGCACCTTCGACCTCCACGGCGAGTTGCCGATCAACACCGACGGTGGCCTGAAGAGCTTCGGTCATCCCGTCGGTGCGTCCGGGCTGCGCATGCTCTTCGAGTGCTGGCTCCAACTACGGGGTGATGCACCCGAAGATCGCAGCATCGCGAACACTCGCCCGCTCGCCCTGACCCACAACCTCGGCGGGTACCCCGGCGAGATGGTCTCGTTCGTGTCGATCGTGGGTCGCGAACTCTCCTAGCTCGGCCTTCCGTATGGCTCGGCTCGGCGCCCCAGGGTGTGTGTCGTACGCAACGCGCGCTAGGAAGACATCCTCATCCGATCACCGCGGAGACAAGCTCATGGCGAACCCCCAACACGCGATCCTCACGAACCTCTCGAAGTACCAGTGGTACACCCACCTGAGCCGGACCGACGGCGCGGATCTCTCAGTGATCAAGCAGGCGATCGCCGAGGTGCGCGCGATCGGCGCCGAGACCGGGGTCACGACCCCGATCAACGTCTGCATCCTCTTCGGCCCCACGCTGCTTGCGGACCTCACCGATGACGTTCCCGACGACTTCCAGCCGTACCCCGGCTACGAGTCCGCCGACGGCAAGGTCGCCAAGGCCACCCAGGAGGAACTCCTGCTCTGGGTCCACTCGGCCGACCAGGACCTCTGCTGGGAGACGCAGTACAAGTTCCGCAAAGCAGTGGAGGGCCACATGGCCGTCGCCCGGGAGACACCAACGTTCATCTACCGCAACAGCCTCGACCTCACGGGCTTCATCGACGGCACCGGCAACCCACCGCCCGAGGAGCAACACAGCAAGGCGATCGTCCCGGAGGACTCACCGGGCGCGGGCGGTTCGTTCTGCATCGCCCAGCGTTGGGTCCACGACCTCGACTACTTCAACGGTTTGTCGCTCGAAGACCAGGAGAACACCTTCGGACGGACCAAGGAAGACTCCACCCGGTTGGAGACCCAGGTGCCGACCTCGCATCTCCTCCACGTGGAACTCCGCGACGGCGCCCCCGGCGATCGGAGCGCGCCGGAGCGCGGCGAGATGGTCCGGCGCTCGACGCCGTACGCGTTCCACGACGGCACCGTCGGCCTGTACTTCATGGGCTTCTGCAAGGACCAGGCCCCGATGCGCGAGCGGATGGAGGCGATGTACGGCCTCAACGGTCAGGTCCGTGACGCGCTCACCGACTACTCGACCCCTGCGTCCGGTGCGTTCTACTTCGCACCGTCGGTCGAGACCCTGGAAGCCATCACCGGCTGAGGTTCACCCTTCAACGCGGGGTCACCACGACCCCGAGCTTCAGGCGCGGGAAATGTCGACCAGATGGCCGATGCCGACGAAGTCCTCGGCGTCGCGCGTGTACAGACGCGCGCCGTGCGCGTGCGCAGTCGCCGCGATCAGCAGGTCCATCACCCGCGAGCGGGGGGCGCGGCCGGCGTGAACGATGGCAGCTGCGAGCTGGCCGTAGCTCGCCGCGACGCGGTCGTCGATCGGGAGTGGATCGAAGGTGCGTTGGAGGTGGGAGAGCCGGCGGAGTCGCTCGGCCCGGACGGAGTCGTCGGTGGCGACGAGCACGCCGAAATGCAGCTCGGCGATGGACACGGCGCTGATCGCCAGCTCCCCTTCCAGCTCCGAGACGTCGACTGCGATCAGGACGCTCGTATCAAGCAGAGCCCGCATCGAGCCCTTCCCACGGATCCCGGATCGACTGATCCACGAGGTCAGAGTCGCGACT
>JBDUBS010000310.1:0-2666 GCA_040003875.1 Acidimicrobiia bacterium
GAACGGCACCGTCTACGTCGGCGCGACCAACACGACCCTCTACGCCTACGACGCCGCCGGTCAGACGAACTGCGGTGGAATCCCGAAGACCTGCGCGCCGCTCTGGACCGCGCCGACGGGTGGCACCTTCATCTCCTCGTCACCCGCAGTCGCCGGCGGCCTGGTGTATCAGGGTGCCTCGGACGGCAACGTGTACGCGTTCGATGCTGCCGGCTCGACGAACTGCTCTGGAACCCCCAAGGTCTGCTCCCCACTGTGGACCGCACCCACCGGTGGCGCGATCTATGGCTCTCCGGGCATCGCGTACGGCCACCTCTTCATCGGTTCGTCCGACAACAAGTTCTACGCCTTCGATGCCCTGGGGGACACGAACTGCTCTGGCGTCCCGAAAGTCTGTAGCCCGTTGTGGACCGCGACGACCGGCGGCGCGGTCGAATCGTCACCGGCCATCGCGAACGGGCTCGTCTTCGTCGGGTCCGACGATCACGACCTCGACGCGTTCGACGCCGCCGGCTACCTCGGCTGCTCGGGAAGTCCCCTTGTCTGCACCCCGATCTGGCATGCCACCACACCCAACTCGGTCATCTCATCGCCCGCCATCAGCCGCGGCCACGTGTACGTCGAATCCGAAGGTGGGTCGCTCTACACGTACGCCCTCGGCGGCTGAAGTCGCCGACCCACGCCCTCGGTCAGACGATCGGCCAGACTGATCCCATGACGATCGAACTCCTACCGCTGTGCACCATCACCGCCGGTCTCTCGACGCCGTTTCTCCTGCCCGACACGCCGATGGGCACGCGGGCGATCGTCGAGGTCGAGTCCTTCGTGGTCACCGGCGAACGACTCCGCGGCCAGTTGAAGGGCCGCGCCGGCGCCGACTGGTTGACCGTCGACAGCCGCGCCATGGGCACCCTCGACGTTCGGACATTGATCGAGACCGACGACGGCGCCCTCATCTTCATCAGTTATCGCGGCCGCCTCGACCTCTCGATGGGCACCGGCGCACTCCCGGCGTATTCGGCGCCGCTCTTCGATACCGGCGACGAGCGCTACATCTGGATCAACGGCATCCAGGCGGTCGGCAAGGGCGCAGGCTCGGCCGACGGCACCGAGCTCACCTACGAGGTGTTCGAAGTCCGCTGACCCCGCGGTACGCGTCGCCGCGCGTCACGCGTCGGCGAGCGCGGCCATCGGGTCACCGGTGAGGCGATACAGGATCCACTCGTCCTTCGGTTGCGCACCCAACGAGTTGTAGAACGCGATCGACGGCTCGTTCCAGTCGAGCACCGCCCACTCGATCCGGCCGCAGTCCCGCTCACGTGCCAACTGCGCGAGCGCGACGAGCAGCGCTTTGCCGAGCCCGCGGCCGCGTGCATCGGGCTGCACGAAGAGGTCCTCGAGGTAGATGCCGGGGCGTCCGAGGAACGTCGAGAAGTTGTGGAAGAACAACGCGAATCCCACGGCGGCTCCGTCGTCGTCCTCCGCCATCAACACCTCCGCGTGCGGACGCGGCCCGAAGAGGTGACGCGCCAGCACGGCCTCCTCGAGCACGACCTCCGATTCGAGGTGTTCGTACGCGGCGAGTTCCCGGATGAGGGTCGCGATCGTGGGTACGTCATCGGGGCGAGCGGCTCGGATCATGTCCGACACCGTACCGAGACCACTCGCGAGTCGGTAGCGTCGCCGCATGATCGACGACCTGTCACTCCGCGTCATCCAGACGTACGTCGGGCGGCCGGCCCCGATCGGTGCGACTCGCAACGGCGACGTCATCAGCGCGATCCGCAAGGCGCCGGTCGACGCAGCCACGCTCGAACTCGGTGCCATCAATCTCGCCGGTGACGATCAGGCCGATCGCTCCGTGCACGGAGGCCCCGACAAGTCGGTCTACTGCTACCCGTCGGAACATACGGTGGCGTGGCAGGCCGACGGGTTCGACCTCCCGCCCGGCTCCGTCGGCGAGAACGTCAGCCTCGCCGGCGCGACCGAAGCCGACGTGAGGATCGGCGACACCTTCCGGTGGGGCACCTCCACCATCCAGATCAGCCAGCCCCGCGCCCCGTGCTTCAAGCTCACGATGCACACCGGCCGCAAGGACGTGGGGCCGCACCTGATCGAGACCAGACGCAGTGGCTGGTACGTGCGGACGTTGGCGCCCGGCACGGTCGAGACCCGGGGCCGACTCGTTCTCCTCGACCGAGACGAGACCGCCCCGACCGTCGCCGAGACGTTCGCGATCATGTTCCACGGCGTGCATCCGGAGGCCGACGATCCCGAGGTCGTCACGCGCGTCGTGGGGTGCGCGGCCCTCGCACCCGAGTGGCTCGACTACCTGCGCGCCCGCAACCCCCTCGCCCGCTGACCCCCCTCTTGCCGCGCGCTCTGGCGTCACACAGCCACCCATACGCGGGTTGTGTGACGCCGAAGCGGGGAGGTGGTGGGATCAGTCGTAGACGGCGGTGACGGACGCGACGCCGCGCTCCACGTTCACCAGACACGCAAATGATTCGTCGATCACCAGTTGCCACGTGACCCGCCGGGCGCGTGAGGCACGATCCCACCACCGCACGTCCTGCGCCCACGGTCCCGCCCAGGCGGTCACGACTCCCCGTCCGCGAGGGAGTTCGGAGCAGCACAACTCGGCCGGGTGATCCGAGAGATCCCCT
>JBDUBS010000484.1:0-2662 GCA_040003875.1 Acidimicrobiia bacterium
TGACCGGCGGCGGTATCGCGGTTGCACTGCAGGTCGCGTTCCGGCGGTTGCGCCCGTCTGTGAACCTGCACCTCTGCCTGCGTGCCGGGTGATCGATCGAGCGCCGGACTCCGGCAGACGCTTACGGGTCGGGCCGATCGCCGCGGTGGCGGGCTTGGGCACGGTTGCGCTCGGCCTGACTCTCGCACTCACGCACGCGACCGTCGGCTACGGCGTTGACTCGTCCGTATACCTCGGCGTCGCGCACAATCTCGTGAATGGTCGCGGTCCGACGGTCCCGATGACGTTCTACACGGATCACTACAGTCCGGCACGCGCGTTCGGCTTCCACGGCGCGGTGCCGTCGACCCACTTCCCGCCCCTGTACTCGATCGCACTCGCGCTCTTGCAGGAACTGGGGCTCACCGCAACGACCGCGGCGCGGACAACGGCGGTGGCCCTGCACGCGATCAACGCGTCGCTCGTCGTCCTGGTGTTCTCGCGCATCCTGACGGTTGGTCGCTGGCCGGCCGCGATCGCCGGTGCTGCGCTGCTGTTCACCATCGACACGTGGCTGGTGTCCCACTCCTTCGCCATGAGCGAGGCGCTGTTGATCACGATGATGCTCGCGTCGTTCCTCGTTCTCGCGCGTCATCTGGCCACCGGATCGCGCACCACGTTGGCATTGCTGGCCACGTTCGCGGCCGCCGCGGTTCTGACGCGCTGGGTGGGTATCAGCGTCGGTTTCACCGGTGCAGTGCTCCTGATCGGACGCGTTGGCTGGCCACGGCGGATGCGGGTCGTCCACGCGAGCTTCGTCGTCGGAGCAGCAATCGGTGCCGCCGGCGGGTGGTCGCTCTACGGCCGACTTGCCGGTGGATCGGAACCGAGGTTGCTCGCGGTGCATGCGCCGGCGAGGTTCCTCGGGTCGCTCCTCCAGGTGGTGACGGGTTGGTTCGCACCCACGCTGTGGGCTGGGATCGTCCTGGGCGCCGCACTGGTGCTCGCCTCGACCGTCGCGGCCCTGCGTACGCCGCGTGGCATCGATGGCGACGGTCCCGTCACGGTCTCCGAACGCACGTGGCTCCTTCGTGCCGGTGCGGTGTTCGCCGTGGCCTACGTGGTCGTCGTGTTCGTGTCCCGGACGTTCCTCGACATCTCCATCCCCACGGGTGGCGCCAGGGGCATTCTCGCTGCCTTCGAGGGGCCGCGCATCTATGTGCCGCTGCTGCCGGTCGTGCTCGGAGCACTACTCGCGACGCTCGATTGGACCGTCACGATTTTGATGCCGTCGCGTTCGAGAGCCGCGGGATTGGTTGTGCCCATCGCGTGTGTCGCGTTCGCCATTCTGCCGCCGTCGCACCTCACCGAGGCCTACGACCAAACGTCCCGGCTCATCGCCGGGGTCAACCGCCCGCCCTCTCTCGCCCTCCTCGCGGTGCGTCATTTGCCGGTCGGCGCACCGATTGCGACGAATGAGCCATCGGCGGTGTACAGCCAAGCCGGTCGCCCCTGTCTCATGGTCCCGCTCGGTCGTATTGCGGTGACGGGCGAGACGAACCCCGACTACGAACGTGAGATCACAGAGATGGCGACGCTGCTGGTCAGGCACCACGGATACCTGGTCCTCGGCTCCGGTGGGTTCGGGACCCCGGTGGCCGCAGGTGCGGCCGACTTCTCCAAGCGATCGCGACTGGTGCCGCTCACGGTGACGCCAACAGTTTCCGTGTACCGCGTGGAGGCGCAGTGACGCGCACTGCATCACTACGGGTTGTCGCCCGCACTCTCACATCCGAGTCGTTGCGATCGAGTCAGGCGACGGGGAACCAGTTGCCGTGGAGCCCGTTCGGCACTCGTTGCGGCAGGTGGATACGAGCCCGTGGTGGATTCGGGAACGACGCCGCGTCCCAGATGTCGAGCGACGTGTGGTCGTCGGTGACGGAGTTCACGAACGCGAGGTAGTAACCGTCGAGTTCGCCGGTGCTGCCGACCCGGGGTGCGAACACCGTTTCGCCGATTGCACCACCCGACTCGTACTGCTCCCACGTGCCTGACTCGATGTCCATCCGGCACAGCGCGTCGTGCTCCCCGGGTGCGAGCGCGATGGTGCCGGACCCCGCGGTGAGGATGACGTACCGGTGCTGGCGCCCGAGTCGTCGGTCATCGATCCGCGGGAACTCGGCCATCGCGTCCTGCAACACCTCGATCTCGATCGTCCCCGCGTCGAGATCGAGCACGGCACGCGCGTACTGCCCCGTGATGAGGGTTCCGGGGGTGAGAAATCCGGGGGCATTCCACTGCGGGAAGTCCATGCGGATGGTGTTGTCGACCTCGTAGGCGTTGGCGTAGTGCCAGACCCAGAAGGGGTCGGTCTCGAACCAGCGAATCTGGCCCACGCCGTCGCGAGGAATCACCGCGATGCGCACGCCGAGCTCGGGTTTCCACGCGAGCATCGGTCCCCCGGCGAGCATGGCATCGATGTCGAACACCGCCGGGGCGACCGTCAGGACGAGGAAGCGTTCGGTGATGGCGAAGTCGTGGATCATGAAGCTGCGGTCGACGCCATCGATGATCGTCTCCGGTTGCGCCATCGTGCCGTCCGCCGCGACGACGGCCCAGGTCAGGAACGGCGCTTCGATGTCGTAGCGGAACACCACCATCTCGCCCGTGATCGGATCGATCT
>JBDUBS010000096.1:0-2661 GCA_040003875.1 Acidimicrobiia bacterium
AACGTCGACATGATCGTGCAGAACGTGTCGACCGCGGGCCACACCGACATCTCGTTCACGCTCCCGAAGGTCGATCTCGCGCCGGCGCTCACAGTGATGGAGGCGATCTCGGGCGACATCGAGGCATCCGGCATCACCCACGACACGAACGTCGCGCGGGTGAGCCTCGTCGGCGCCGGCATGCGGACCAACCCGGGCGTCGCCGCCAAGATGTTCGAGGTGCTCGCGGCCGAAGGCGTCAACATCCTCATGATCAGCACCTCGTCGATTCGCATCTCCTGCGTGGTGCCGGCCGGTGACGTCGAGACTGCGGTGCAGTCGCTCCACAAGGCATTCGATCTCCAGGACGCCTGAGCGGGAAAATGCTTCGGGTCACGAACGGTCGGTCGATACCGTTTCGGACGTGAGCGCGAGAAGAGGATGGGTCAGTGACGGTTGATGTCGGGGTCATCGGGGCCACGGGTCTCGTCGGCCAGGAGATGCTGCGGATCCTCGAGCAGCGGGATTTCCCGGTCGGCCGGCTGCGCGCGTATGCGTCGTCGCGGTCAGAGGGCCGCATGCTCGATTTCGGCGGCGGACAGGTCGCGTGCGAGGTACTTCGGAACGGCTGCTTCGACGGTCTCGATCTGGTGATCGTCGACGTCGACGACCCGCTGGCGCTCGAGTGGGCACCCCGGGCCGCGGCCGCCGGCGCACGCGTCGTCGACAACTCGGCCGCGTTCCGGATGGACGCCGAGGTCCCGCTCGTCGTCGCCGAGGTCAACCCGGAGGATCTGCGCGACCTGCCGAAGGGCATCGCATCGTGTCCGAACTGCACCACGATGGTGTTGGTGACCGCGCTGGCCCCGCTGCAGAAGGCAGCCGGGATCGAGCGCATGATCGTCTCCACCTACCAGTCGGTCTCCGGCGCGGGCGCGCCCGGGATCGCGGAGTTGGAGACCCAGTGGAACAAGTTCGCCGGTGACGCCGAGTCGCTGCGTCGCGCGGCAACCGTCGACGGTCTGATCGCGCCGGGCGACGTCTGGTCGAAGCCCATCGCCGGGAACGTGATCCCGTTGGCCGGGTCGGTCAAGGACGCGGGGTACACCAGCGAGGAGTGGAAACTCGTCCACGAGAGCCGCAAGATCCTCCACGACGCATCGATGCGAATCACCGCCACGTGCGTCAGGGTGCCGGTGTACGTCGGTCACGCCATGAGCGCCAATGTCGAGTTCCGCGATCCCATGACGCGCGCTCGCGCGGTCGAGTTGCTCTCCGACGCTCCTGGTGTCGTCCTGGTCGACGGCGGCGCCGGCGCGCCCACCGCGCTGGAGGCCGCCGGTATCGATCCGGTGCTGGTCGGGCGGCTGCGGGAGGACCCGAGCCAACGCAACACGCTCGATCTCTGGGTGACCGGCGACAACCTGCGGAAGGGCGCGGCCCTGAACGCGGTGCAGATGGCCGAGATCCTCATCGCCTGAGGCACCAACGCGGGTAGGGCGCCGGCGACCGCGCGAATAGGTCTGATGGTTCAGACCGGGAGGCGTCGAGCGCCGCGTATCCTTGAGAGCCACTCACGCCCCCGCGGCAACGTCGACGGGTCAGGAGATCGTGTGACCCGAATGCACTTCCTGCGCCGCGTTGCCATCGTGACCGTCACGCTCGGCGTCGTCGCCGCGGGTTTGGTCGAGGTGGCCGATCCGGTCACGGCCGGGGCGGCCACGAACGGTTCGTGGTCGGTCACCTCCACTCCGGCCGACGTGCGTGCCGTGCACGTCACCCTGCTCCGTACGGGCAAGGTCCTTCTTGTCGCGGGATCGGGCAACAACCAGGGCAACTTCGACGCCGGGTCGTTCGAGACGTCGATCTGGGATCCGGCGACCGGCAACCTGAAGGCGGTCGCCACGCCGTGGGACGCGTTCTGTTCCGGGCACGTGATGCTGCCCGACGGTCGCATCCTGATCGCGGGCGGGACCAGCGCGTACCAGAGCCCGGCAACGAACAACAATCACGCCGGCTCGAAGAAGTCGTACATCTTCGATCCGGCGACCGAGCAGTACCAGGCCGTCTCGAACATGCACCTCGCGCGCTGGTATCCGACGCTCACCGAGCTCGGCGACGGTCGCGTGCTCGCGCTCGGCGGCCTCGACGAGCACGGCGATTACACCAGCCAGTTCGAGACGTTCAAGGGGACGCGTTGGTCGACCCCCGCGCCGGGGCCGAGCAACTACGTGTGGCAGCCGATGTATCCCGCGCTGCATCAGATGCGGGACGGTCGGCTCTTCTACTCGGGCGTGAACACCTTCGGTGGCAACGCGGCGGAGGTGCCACCGGGCATGTGGGACGTCAACACCGGCGCGTACACCAACGTCCCCGGTCTCACGAACGACACACTTCGCGATCAGGGCGCGAGTGTGATGCTCCCGCCCGCGCAGAGTCAGCGCGTGATGGTGATGGGTGGCGGAGACCATTCGCACGACGTCGGCGCCGTGGCATCGACCGCGATCGCCGACCTCAAGGCGCCGAGCCCCGCCTTCGTCCCGGGCCCGTCGATGGACGCGGCCAAGATGTACGTGAGCGCAGTGGTGCTCCCGGACTCGACGGTCCTCCAGACCGGGGGAGGCGCGAAGTCGGTGGTGTTCTCCGGTGCGCCCGTCCTCAGCACACAGATCTACAACCCGA
>JBDUBS010000192.1:0-2660 GCA_040003875.1 Acidimicrobiia bacterium
TAGAAGGCACCGTCCGAACCGAAATCGAAGGGGCTGAAAAGCATGAGTGAAGCGGTTGTCCTCACCCGAGGCCTGCGGAAGAACTTCGAATCCGAAGGCGCACCGGTACGCGCATTGCGCGGCGTGGACTTCGAGATGCACGCCGGCGAGTTCGTGTCCGTCATGGGACCGTCCGGCTGCGGAAAGTCCACCCTCCTCAATCTGGTCGCCGGACTCGACTTGCCCACCGACGGTGAGCTCGAGGTGGCCGGCGAATCACTCATCGGCAAGACCGAGGACGATCTCGCGATCATGCGCCGCACTCACGTCGGCATCGTGTTCCAGTTCTTCAACCTGCTCGAAGGGATGACCGCGCTCGAAAACGTGACGCTGCCAGCGATCATCGCCGGTGCGCCGCGTAAACGAGCGGAGACCCGAGCGCGTGACCTCCTCGACCTCCTCGGGCTCGCCGAGAAGGTCAAGGACGCGCCCGGCGTACTCTCCGGCGGTCAACGCCAACGGCTGGCAATCGCCCGCGCGCTCGCCAACGAGCCGACACTGCTCCTCGCCGACGAGCCGACCGGCGCGCTCGATTCGGAAGGTGGTCACGAAGTGCTCGAGTTGTTCCGCCGACTGCACGCGAATGGTCAAACCATCCTGCTGGTCACCCACGATCGCGAGGTCGCGAACGCGGGGGACCGCATCGTCAACATGCGCGACGGGCGGATCGACCACGAGAGCGCATCCGGGGGCGCCGCGGTGAGCCCGGCGGCGGTCTGAGCGTTCGTTCGATGACACCCATCTGGTATCGGCCAGGGAGCGAGTGATGGGTGCGATTCGATTCGTTGCGCGCGCGGATGGAGGCCGTCGATGGCGCGGCCTGCTCACCATCACGCTGCTGATCGCAGTCGCCGGGGCTGTAGTACTCACCAGCGTGGCGGGGGCCCGGCGAACGTCGAGTGCCTATACGCGACTCAGCCGCGAGACGCGATCAAGTAGTGCCGCCGTCGATCTTTTCGACGGTGTCGATCCGAAGTTCGCGTCGCAGATCGGACATCTGAACGGTGTCGCCGGGTGGGCGCAGCTCACCGTCTGGGCCGGCGGCATCCGCGATCGAGTTCCGGTGGACACGCCGATCGTTGCCGCGGTCGACGAGCGATTCGGACACTCGGTCGACCGCAGCATCCTGGTCCGCGGGCGGCGCGATCGCACAGTGGACGAGGTCGTACTCCCAGAGAACGTCGCGCGCTTTCACGGTCTCGATCTCGGCGACCGGATGCGCATCGACACCTATACGCCCGACCAACTCGAGGCACTCAAGTCGTCGACCACACGACCACCCGCACCGCAGGGCCCGACGATCACCCTTCGGGTGGTGGGGATCGACCGCCGGGCCGGCGACCTGACCACTCAGGGCCAGCAGACCGGCATCCTGTTCCTCTCGCCGCGCGTCTTCCGCGCGTACCACCGCGACGTGCTGTCGTTCACGGCCCTCGTGCGCGTGCGGTTCCAGGACGGATCGGGCCACGGCTTCGCGTCACGCGTTCGTGCCATCTCCAAGTCCCGGAGTATCGAGTTCGACACCGGAGGACTCGACGCCGGTGGAGTCGATGACTCGTTGCGGGTTCTCGGCGCGGGCCTCCTGCTCTTCGGGGCGATCGGCGCGCTGGCCGCGCTCGCCACGATCACGGTGCTGGTCTCGCGGTGGTCGGCCGGCGCGCTCGCGCAGCAATCGGCCCAACACGCGCTCGGGATGACCACGCGGCAACGAGCACTCGCCGTCGGTCTGCCGCTGCTCCCGGCCGTCGGAGTGGGAACGACCCTCGCCGCCGCGCTCGCGCTCGCGGCCTCGCCACTGATGCCGATCGGCGACGCGCGCCCGATCGAACCCCATCCCGGTTTCGCGGTCGACGGACTCGTTCTGGGAATCGGCGTGCTCACGATGCTGCTCGTCCTGACGCTGCTGTGTTCCGGTAGTGCGCTGCTCGTCGCCCGCCGATCGCGGTGGGATGGCGCGCGGCGACCATCGCGCGTTCGGACCTCGCGCTGGTCGGCGATGGCGAACGCGGCGCGACTCCCGGTCCCTGCGGTCATCGGATCCCGCATGGCGCTCGAGCGAGGAAGCGGCACGACCGCGGTCCCGGGGCGCTCGGCGATCGTCGCCGCTGCCCTCGGCGTGGCTGGCATCGTCGCTGCGCTCATCGCCGGAACCAGCCTCGGCCGGGTGGTCGACCAGCCGGCGCGCTTTGCGTGGCACTTCGACGCCATCGTGATCGGCGGGCGCGGCCTGAGTCAGGGCCCGAAAGTGTGCAGCCCGCGTCACAGCCCGCTGGAGGCCGAGCCGGCGATCGCGGCAATCGCGATGGTGCGCGACAGCTCGGTGACGGTCGACGGTCGCGGCGTCTACGCGATGGGCATCAGGCACATGCGCGGCGTCATCGACCCGACGATCCTGCGCGGCCGCGCGCCGACGCGCGCGACCGAGATCGCGCTCGGCGAAACGACCATTGCTGCGCTCGGCAAGACGGTCGGTGACCACGTCGTGGTGGCGAGCGCCGACCGGAAACGTACGGTCCGGATCGTGGGCACGACCCTGTTCCCCACGCCGGATCCTCACGACGCGGTCATCCTCGCTGATGGCGCGCTGATGAGCGCCCCGGACCTCGCGCGTTTCGGGGGGG